>JANOWX010000965.1:0-1675 GCA_031418175.1 Acidobacteriota bacterium
AGTTTGATTGCCACCTGCTTTTTGAATTGATGATCATCGCGCTCAGCCAGGTAAACCGTGCCCATCCCGCCATGTCCGATTTCGCGCAGGATGCGATAAGGGCCGAGATGCTGGCCCGACATAGGTTCGGTGGCAATCCCTGCTGCTAGCGTGGTGTCCTCAAACGCATCCGGCAGCAACGCCGCAGCGTCGAAATAACTGGTTTGTTCGTGAGCGGCGAGCAACGCCGCTACTTCCGCTCGCAGTGTTGGATCAGCTTGGCAAGCCTTGTCGAGATAGGCGGCCCGCGCATTCGGCGCGAGTTCCAAGGCGGCTTGAAATATCGCTTTGAGTTCCTGGTAGCGTTCTTTCATTGCAGCTCTCTGTGAGACGCTGGCTCCAGCGTTAGCGGCTGATCTCGCGGTGCAGCCAAGCGCGTGCCCATTGCCAATCGCGTTTGACCGTGGCGGATGAAACCCCGATGACCTCGGCGATTTCTTCGATTTCCAAACCGCCGAAGTATTTCAACTCCACAATCTTGCTTTGGCGCGGATCAAGCGTGGCCAAACTGGTCAGCGCATCATCGAGCGCCAACAGGTTGACTTCGCGCGGCTGGGCAACACCTAAAGCTTCATCCAGCGCCAAGCGAGTTTCGCCGCCACCGCGTATGCCTGCACTGCGCCGCCGCGCGTGGTCTACCAAGATTCGGCGCATTAATTCCGCCGCGACGCCCAGGAAGTGTGCGCGGTTCTGCCACGTCAGGCGCTTTGTTTCTACCAGCCGCAGCCAGGCTTCGTGCACCAACGCCGTCGGTTGCAAGGTGTGATCGGTGCGTTCACGACGCAACTGCCGCGCGGCCATGCGGCGCAACTCTTCGTACACGAGCGGCATCAGCCGGTCGAGCGCGCTCTGGTCGCCCGCGTTCCAATCCAGCAGCATTTGCGTCACGTCAGTCGGCGAAGACTTCTCCATTTCTCACCTCCTGCGCCGGTTTCGGCCCATCGCGCGGTATCGCTCAAAAGATAGAGGAGATGGCACCTAGCTTAAGTCTTGCGTCCGAGGCAAGTCAATTTTTTATCCCGCGTGAGCTTCCTGACGGCTCGGCTGCGCCTTAGTTAGGTGAAAGACCGAAAATCAAATTTCCCCTTCTGGGTTTCGCTAAGGCGCAGTGGGGGGCAGGAGTTACGCGATGGAAATTCAAAACACAACATTTGTCGCCAAGCTGCATTCGCAGGCCGCAATCGAGCTAAAACCGTTAATCAACGATCCAAGTCATCAAGTGGTCTTGAGCACCGAGCCGGCGCAAGCGCTCGGCGTGCCTGCGACCACACCGACTTATCACATCCAAGGGACGCCGGTTGTGACGGCCTCTTATTCCACGCTGGCCAACCTTTCCGATGCGGAACGCGAAGGGCTGGAAAAGGCTTTTGATCAGTTCAAAGGCGGAGCGCTCGACGAGATCAAAAAAGCTTACCCGCAGTGCGGTGGAAAGATGCTGGGCGCAAAGATTTTCTTCGGAGCCATCGGGCATCTTGCCCCTTGGTCTGACCCGCACAAACAAGGCTTTGTGCCGCTGCTGCTCGAAGTCGTACACGCGCTGCCTGATATGAGGGCAGCGCTCGAATCTTCTTTCCCTTCACTCAAAAAAATAGCCTCTATCTGTCAGTTCATCGGCGTCGTGGCGCAGGTGGGCGAA
>JANOWX010000966.1:0-2449 GCA_031418175.1 Acidobacteriota bacterium
GGGGCTGCCGGTGGTTTCGAACTCGGCTTCCGTGAGGCTCAGCGATGGGGTGCGTCGTGGGTCTGAAGCCTGAACTCCATGCTTTTGCGTAAGTCCTACCCCAGCGTTTTGCGCATACTTAGCGAGATCGGTTCATAGCCCAGACTTTTCCAAAATTGCAGTGCAGTGTTGTTGGCGCACAGCACCTGCAATTCGCCGGTGGCCAAGCCCTGTGCGCGCAACCAGGCTTCAGCAGCAGTGACCAGCGCGCGTCCCACGTGGCCGCGCCGCGCCGCCGGCTTCACGAAGATACCTGCGATGTAGCCGCCAGTTTGTTCGACATTGGGGCGCGGACGGCGCAACACCAGATCGAACGCGCGGCGTGCCAGCTTGCTGCATTTTTCTTTCAGCCAAGCGCGCCAACCCAACGAACGGCGTTCGACCGCCAAGCCCAACGCCACCACTTTCAAATAGCCCACCACCTCGCCCGCGCTTTCGGCCACAAAGAACTGCGTATTCGGCACGCGCATCTGTTTGCGCAACTCCGCCGGGCTGGCGGCCCAAGGGGTCAGCGCGCCCATCTGCGCGTTGAATTGCCGTTCGTGCGCGAGCAATTCACGGGTGAGCGCGGCCAGCGTCTCGGCGTCGGCGAACTGTGCGCGGCGCACCGTCGGCAAACGATTCAGGGCGTTGTGTTCAGTGTTGGACATCGTGATGCGCGGGGAGAAACAGTTGCTTGACCGGCCGCGAAAGCATACGACATAATCGCCGCGAATTGAACGCGCACGCCGTTTTAACAGCAGTAAAGCAATGCTTAGAACTCAAGTCGTCACAGTCCTGCTCCTGGCCGTCCTCTTCGTTTCATACCTTCACGCGCAAACACCAAAAGCGGGCTACGGCCCGGTCGTCACGGCCTATCTCACCGGCTTGCGCGAGGAATTGAACGAGCTGGATTTTCAGTTGCAGCAAAAAGAAATCAACCGCGCCGAATACGACCGCACGCGCCAGCGCCTGCTGATTTTGCGCCGTTTGGTGCAGGAACGCGCCCGCCAGAGCCGTGCCGATGTCGTGCCCGAATTGCAAGTCTTGCAACTCGAAGAATTCGGCATGGTCGGCTTGAGCCAGTCGCCCGAACCGGAACGGTTGAAGCCGGGCAATATCTTTGATGACAGTTGGCGCCTGATCGGAATCGAGCCAACCAAGCCGCCGTTTTACGTCTTCGAAAAAGTTGCGCTGACGCCCGCCGCCGCGCCAGAGGCTCTGCGCGAACGCCACGTTCAGCGCGAGTTCGAGCCACGCGACGTGACCGAAACCATCGTCGTGCCTGACCCGCCCTCCTTTCAACCGCTGGCCGCGCGTCCGCGTAACGTTATGCCGTTGAACGAGGACACGCTGGAGCTTGAAGCGCCGATCACTGCGCCACAGCAATTGATCGCGCCGCGAATGCTGCGGTTTTACTTGCCCGAATACACCGAGCGCGCGCGCGAAAAAGCCATCGAAGGTGAAGTGATCGTCAGCGCCGCCTTTCACCGCGATGGACAGATCAAAGATGCCGTCGTCGAAAAAGGGCTCGGCTTCGGGCTGGATGAACGCGCGGTCGAGGCCGTCAAACGCGCGAGTTTCGAGCCCGCGCGTATGGGCGAACTTAGCCTGGATGCGCGCGCCGAAATCGTTTTCAGCTTCAAGCTCAGCAAGGTCAATGCCCGCGTACGCAACGCCACGGCGCTACAGCAGTAACAGTAGGACGGACTTTAGTCTGTCCTAGCACCGGACAGACTAAAGTCTGTCCTACATTTAACGCCCGCGTCCGCAATGCCGCGGTGCTGGAACCGTAGTCAAAATCCAAATGCTGCCACAACTGCTCAACCCTGCCCGCCGCCGCTTTCTGAAACGTTCTGCCGCCTCGGTGGCGACACTGGGAGCGGGTTGTTTGGGATACGGATTTGCCGTGAACGACCAAGTCGAATTGTCGCGCGTCGAGGTGAAACTGGCGCATCTGCCCGCCGCCTTTGACGGTCTGACGATTGCGCACCTCAGCGATTTGCATTTGGGCTTGTATACCAGCGCCGATTACCTGCGCCGTTGTGTCGCGCTGGCCAACGCGCAACGCCCCGACCTGGCCGTACTGACCGGCGATTACACTTACATTCAACGCAAATATGTCGAACCGGTTGCCGATGTGCTCAGCGAATTGCAGCCGCGCATCGGCACTTACGCCGTCCTGGGCAATCACGATTACTACCAGGGCGCGGGCCACCTGGCGCGTGCGTTCCGGCGCGTGCGGCTCAATCTCATGCTCGATGCGCGCGAGCGTTTGGAATGGCGCGGCGACCGGCTCTCGCTTTTTGGCGTGGATGATCTTTATTATGGCGACACCAACGAAGTGCGTTTGTTGCGCGATGTGCCGCCGGATGAACCGCGCTTGCTGTTGGCGCACAACCCCGATTTCATTGGGCGTTTTATCGAAAAG
>JANOWX010000967.1:0-8271 GCA_031418175.1 Acidobacteriota bacterium
GTTGCGCAAGATGAGTTGAGAGCGTTGGTTTGAATGACATAGTGGTCAGTGGTCAGTGGTCAGTGGTCAGTGGTCAGTGGTCAGTGGCTAGCGGACTCTTCAACTGACCACTAGCCACTGACCACTAGAGCCTGGCAATTAAGTCGCTTGAGAGAAAGGGGACGCCACCACGTAGTAACGACTTTAGTCGTTGGGTGCTGCGGCCAGGACCGCAACGATTGAAATCGTTACTACGTGTTGCCGTCCGCTTTCTCTCAAAGAACTTAGTTGTCAGTGTACTAGAGCCGGAATTTCTCGCCCAAATAAACCCGCCGGACTTCGGCGTCTTCGGTCAATTCCTGGGGCGAACCCGCGCGGAAGATTTGGCCGTCGCTGATGATGTAGGCGCGATCCACAATCGAGAGCGTTTCGCGCACATTGTGATCGGTAATCAGCACGCCGATGCCTTTGTCGCGCAAGCGCAGCACCTGCTGTTGCAAATCATCAACCGCAATCGGGTCAATGCCGGCAAAGGGTTCATCCATCAGCATAATCTTCGGATTGGTAGTCAGGCTGCGCGCGATTTCGGTGCGCCGCCGTTCACCACCCGAGAGCACATAACCTTTGCTGCGCCGCACGGGGCTCAAATGGAACTCTTCGATCAACTCTTCCAGGCGCGCCTGCCGTTCGTCATTCGTCATTTTGACGTATTGCAGGATCGCCAGAATGTTCTGTTCGACCGTCAGGTTGCGAAAGACCGAGGGTTCCTGCGGCAAGTAGCCCATCCCGGCGCGCGCACGTTTATACATCGGCAGCCGTGTGATGTCTTGTTCGCCCAGCAAAATTCGCCCGGCGGCGGGGCGTTCCAACCCGACGATCATATAAAAGGTCGTCGTCTTGCCCGCGCCGTTCGGGCCTAAAAGCCCGACGATCTCGCCGGGCCGCACCGCGATGGAAACATTATCAACGACCGCGCGCCCGCGATAGACTTTGCGCAGGTTTTCAGCGCTCAGGGCGTTGGCGAGGGAAACCGTGTTATGACCGCTGAGGCCGCCAGCGAGGCCATTGGATTGAACCGAATTAGCGTTGCTGGTTTCGTGCACCTGCGCCGCTCTAAACAACCTGAAAAACAATACGCTGTCCTCTCCCGCTCAACCAGCGCGGAACTCGCGGCGCTTATTCTTTGGCGGCATGCAGCGCCACCGAAAAGGCTCCGACCACGGATAAAACCACCGACAGGATGACGCCCGTGGCATTGAACTGATTGGTCGTGACTATCGCCTGCGCGTTAGACAGCCCTGCACCGCAAGCCAGCCCGCCAAAGGTGCCCAAGTGTTTGTAAAACTTATGAGAACTGGCGGCGACCAAATATCTGCTGGCCTGCTCGACATCGGAAACCGACACGGCATCCGCCTGATAGCGCTTGGAGACTTTGATTGACTCGGCGATGATCTGCGTAGCGGACTCTTTGATCTTGCCCCGCAACCGCTCAAAGGCCGCTGGCGAAAACGGGAGCGGATTCAGGCCCGCCAAATTCCCATCCGCGTCTTCAATGATCCGCTACAACATCAAGGCCGTTTCCTGATTGAGGTTGTCAGGCTGAAGGTCGGGCATTTAGGTCTCCTTCGTCTGCCGCTTGGACTGCTTAGGGTTAAATCGGCTTTTATCAATCGCGCTCAAATACGCCGCCGTGACCTGCTGTGTCAGCGCGTCAACCGCGGCTGACTTGTGCCGCAAGAGACGCATAAACAACAGCAGCAACCCTCCGGCCGCCGCCGCCAACAACAAGCTGATGGTCAAAAACCGCCGTCCGGAAAAATCCGGGCCCACGTCCACCCACGCGCGGCTCAACAACGAAAGCCAAAGCACTGCCATAAACGCCAGGATCAAGCCGATGTCATGCCGCCATTCAAGCAACGACGCGCCCTTTGCCTCAACCAAGCCGGTGTTGCTGTCTTGTTTGCTGTCCATAAGAATCTCGAATTTGTGTGTGTGGGAAAGTGGCCTGACGCCCTGTTTATCACCTGTTCAACGCCAATTTAACGCTGTATTCGATGGGTTGTTTTCACGCGTTTCGTGCCGCTTGCGTCATCGGCTTCAATCCTAGCATCGCGTAAATGGAGCGTCAATCTTGCCCCTTTTGTGGTTACCTCGCGCTCGCGGTCTTCGATTTGCGCGAGGTTGCCGGTCAGCACCGCCGCATCATCCGCCGCCGTATAAACCAGCAAATCGCCCGTCCCGCGCCGCTGCGGTTGCGTCAACACCACCTCGCGCGCCGCCGTCATTTTGGACAATTTGTTTTCCTGATCCATGACCGCATCGGCCACGGCGGCGTCAATCTGATCGCTGCCCTGCCGGATTTTGACCTTGCCCTCGTAATGCGCCGTGCGATTCGCGTCGGTGTAATCCAGTTTCTCGGCGCTGACGAAGACGGGCACGACTTCCTTCTTACCTTTCTCGGCCTCGCGCTCCATTCCATAAAACGCCGATTGCACATTGCCCCAGGCGTGCAACGTACTTTCGCCTTTGTCGAGTTCCATGTTGTCGCCGCGCACAAAATCATCGTCCTGCCAGGCGCGCGCATTGCCCAGATAACGCGCCGCGCCTTCACGATGCCGCACCACGGCGCTGTCGGCGGCAATCGTCACGGGCGCTTTGCTCTTCTTGTTGAAGGGCACCGCGCCGCCTGTCGTCTCGCGGCTGTAATACGTCGTCCGCACACGCCCGCGCGCCTGGCTTTCGCCCGTGTCCAGGTTCGCGTCAATCTCATCGGCGTTGGTGCGCGCGCTCGCGTCCCACAACAACGGCTTGCCGCGCAAAGCGACGGTTTGCGTGGCCGCTTCATAAACGCCGCGCGCCGCCGTCACGTTGCGGTCGCCGTCGGTGTATTTGACCTCGCCCTCAGCGGTCAGATCGGTGATCTCCTGCGACTGTTGCTGCAGATTGGCGGTCAGCTTCTGGCCCGTCAACGTGCGTTTGGCGCGCTTGTCGTTTTTGTCTTTTGGTTTTTCCAGCGGCTCGAATTCGGCCACGGCATTGCCTTCGGCCACAAAGGTCTTGAGCGCGTTGCCAGTCTCGAAATAGTTCGCGTTGAATTTGGCCGCGCGCAACGTTTGCCGTTCGGCTTTGGGCGTCACTTGCAAGGGCGTGATCGTCAGCACCGCATTGCCATTGGCTTCGGCGCGTTGCAAAAACCTGCCGTCGGCAGAAAACGTCGTCTGGACGGCATCGGCCTCCAACACGCGCTCGGCGCTCTTGGCCGGTTGCTTGGCGGCAACATTGCCAGCGGGCTCGACCAGCTTCAACACCGTGCGCCCCTGCGGCGTACCCTGGGTCGTACCCTGGGTCGAAATGGATTGCAGGTTGCTGCCCTGCGGCGAAGGCGCATACAACGCCTCGACGCGTTCGGCGCTCAATTCGCGCGGCGCATCCGGTTCCAGCGAACGCGCTTTGGCCGCGCCCACGGCCACGGCGCGTGTCAGTTGCTGTTCGCCGTCGAAAAAGAAATCTATGTCGCGCGCCTGCGCCTCGGCCAGCTTGCCCTTGCGCCCGTCTTTCAAAAACGAATTTCCGCGCAGTTCGATGCGTTCCAGCTTCTTCTTCGTCGCCGCATCAAAGTAACCACTCATTGCATCAGCGCGCCCTTCCTGCGCGCCCTGCGTCACAACGACCGCGCCTTCAAATCGAATCAAGCCTTTGACGCCGTCATAGCCGCCCCAGCCGCCGCGCACTTCGACCGGCGGCCCGCCCTTCCCTTTCTCGGTGTGCTCTTTTACGAGATGCGCGTCTTTGCTCAGGTCAATCACCTTGGTTGCCGAATAAAAGACCGCGCCAGTGGACGAACCGCTCATGTCGCCGCGTTTGAATTGCACCGCCACATCCGTGGCCGCGACCTGTTTGATTTGGTTGTAGTTGAGTTTCTCGCTGGTGACTTCCAGCCCTTCGGCATCGGTCAGCTTGACGTGCCCGGCGAACTGGGCCTCGCCTTCCTGCTGCCGGTAAACGCCGTGATCCGCCACAATCTGCGCCTTCTCTTTGCCGTCGCTGGCGTAGGCAATCAGCGTCAACTGCTCCAATTCGTGCCGCCCGTCCGAATAAGCCGTATCGCGCGCCGCTTTCACACGATAGGCGGGCTTCCCATCCTCGGTCACCACGTAATCGTAGCCTTCCGTCACCGAAACCACCTGCGCGCCCAGAATCGGCGCTGCGGGTTTCGACTGGGGCGGCGCCGGTTTGCGCACGCCGCGCACAAACGCGACGACAATCACCCCGATAATCGCCAACAGCACCGTCATTGACAGCGTTTGCAAAATCCGCCCGCGATGTAGGGACAACCAGTTGCTGATCGAGTTTGCCATTGTGCCAGAGAGTATACCCTCTCGAATGCGGAATGCGGAATGCGGAAGGCGGCAGGTCGCTCAGAGCTATTTTGAACCGAAAGAAAGCTGCGCACAGAAAATCCGCATTCCGCATTCCGCATTCCGCATTCCGATGCTACAGTGCCGCCCGCTATGAAACCCCGCGTATTCGTGACCCGTCGCCTGCCTGAACCCGCGCTTGCGCGCTTGGGCCAAGCCTGTGAGTACCGCATCGGTGCTGAAACCGGCGTATTGAACCGCGAGGCCTTGCTGGCCGGCGTACACGAGGCCGAAGGGTTGATCTGTCTGCTCACCGACACCATTGACCGCGCCGTGATCGAAGCGGGCCCACGCCTGCGCGTCATCGCCAACGTCGCGGCCGGCTACAACAACATTGATATTGCTTACGCCAAACAGCGCGGCCTGCTCGTCACCAATACGCCGGATGTGCTGACCGATGCGACGGCGGATTTGACCTGGGCGCTGATCCTGGCCGTCACGCGCCGTATTGTCGAAGCCGACCAATTCACCCGCGCGGGCAAATTCGATGGTTGGGATTTGGACATGCTGTTGGGCACGGGACTGACCGGCAAAACGCTGGGTGTCATCGGCTTTGGCCGCATCGGCAAGGCCGTCGGACGCCGCGCGGTTGGCTTCGGCATGCAAGTGATTTACTGCGGCAGCGACGAGATCGCCTATCGGGATGACCCCACGCACGCGCGGCTATCGGCCCCGCCACACAGCACGCCCAAGTGGCGTTCGGATAGCTTTGCCCCACGCCGCGCCAGCTTTAACCAACTGCTGCACCAAGCCGACATCATCAGCTTGCACGTGCCGTTGACCGCGACGACCAAACATCTGCTCGATGCCGCCGCCTTCGCCCAGATGAAACCCGGCGCCTTTCTGATCAACACCGCGCGTGGCCCCATCGTGGACGAGGCAGCCCTCGCCGCCGCCTTGCAATCCGGGCACCTCGCGGGCGCGGGCCTGGATGTTTACGAACGCGAACCCGCCATCCAGCCGGCCTTATTGCCCATGCCCAACGTCGTCCTGCTCCCGCACATCGGCAGCGCCACGCGCGAGACACGTACCGCAATGGCGCTGCTGGCGGTCGAGAACACGATTGACGTGCTGACTGGCAAAGCGCCCCGCTCTGCGGTTTGAAAGAGGCGAAGCCTTTTGGAGTGCGCGCGGCACAGGCCGCCGCTTTGGTAGTCGCCTTGATCGTTCGCCTGACCGAGTTGACTACCAAAGCGGCGGCCTGTGCCGCGCGCACTCCAAAAAGCTGCGCTTAATTTTCAGTGTCAGCCAAACCTGCCGCCTGTCAGCCAAACACACCGCCACTAATTTGCGTTTGTGCTGGCCAGCCCGCAAGAATGTTGTACTTACGGCATGGCATTTCAATTGCACTGCTGCGGATACCCCTGGGCAATGGTTGACCCGTGAATTTGCAGAAACGATGAAACAGCTTGAACGCATTACCCTGATTTACAACCCGACGGCAGGCACGCTGCGCCGCGACCCGTCCATCATTCAACGCTTGGTAACGGCGCTCGAAGCGCACCACCTGGCCGTCACGCTCGCGCCCACTAAACACGCGCACCACGCCACCGAACTCGCACGTGAAGCTGTGCACGCCCAGGCCGATTGCGTGCTGGTGTGCGGCGGCGACGGCACCATCAACGAAGCCGCCCAAGCCCTGGTCGGCAGCGCGACCGCGTTGGCCATCTGGCCCGGCGGCACGGCGAATGTCTTGGCGAAAGAGTTGCACCTGCCCAACGACACAGCCGCACTCGCGGCGCTGATTGCCCAAGGGCAGACGCGCGCGATCAGCGTCGGCAAGGCGATTAAGCCGAATGGAAAAGCCGATGGTGATTGGCAACGTTACTTCCTGGTGATGGCCGGCATCGGGCTGGACGCGACGATTGTCCAAAACGTGGATTTGAAATTGAAAAAGCGGCTGGGCACGGGCGCCTATCTGGCCGCGGGTTTGGAATTTCTGGCGCGGCTGCCGTTGACGCCGTTCTCAATCACCTTTAATGGCCAGCGTCACGCCAGCACCTTTGCCGTGATCTCGAACGCGGCCAATTACGCGGCGCTCTTTTCGCTGACGCCGGATGCGCGCCTGACCGATGACCGTTTCAAGGTCTGCCTGTTCAATTCGCAAAGCCGCCTGGCCTATCTGGGCTACGCGCTGCTGAGCACGGCGGGCCGCCACGTTCATGCGAGCGGCGTGACATACGAGGCGGCGCAATCCATCAGCGCCAATTCCAACGACGCCGCGCTGGTGCAACTGGATGGCGAAGTCGTCGGCCATTTGCCGATGCGCTTTGAAAATCTGCCGCAGGCGTTGCGCGTGGTCGCGCCGCCGCCGGCATAAAACCACGGGGGACACGGCTCACCATGGTTGGCTGAATGCCTGCAACTGTTTTGCTGAGGAAACTATGCTCTATCGAATACTCTCTTCATTGGAAAGCTCCTGCATCGCGGTCTATTACGCCGCGCAATACCTGACGCCCGCCAATGTGCGGGGCGCGGTGCAAACGGTCGCGCAATTGAAATCTCAAATCTCAAAGCTCAAATCCAACACCAAAGCAACGCGCAACACCGGCACAGAGCTTCCGGCGTTGTTGCTCTGCGCATTATTGCTGTGCACCGGGCCGGCCTTTGGTAAAGCGCTCAATCAAACGGCAGCCACCTCAACTGGCGCGGCGCCCGCCACGGCCACGCTCTCGCCTGCCGCTTTGCCGGTTGATCTGAAAGCCTTGCGCGATGCCGGGAACGCGGCGCTGTTCAACATTGATTACGCCACCGCGCGCGCCAAATTCGAGGAGATTCGCAAGCTGGCCCCGCAGCATCCGGCCGGTGATTTGTATTTGGCGATTTCGACCTGGCTCGAATACCTCTATCGCAACCGCCGCTTGCAAACCAGCCTTTACAACGCCGACTCCAGCTTTTACGCCGGGGCCGAGAATGCCAAAGAAGAAACCGAGGGCGACGCCGTTGACCCCGCCGTGGACAAAGCCTTCCGCGACCGCATTCAACAAGCCAAGCTCAAGGCGTTGACGCTGTTCAACCGCGACAAGAAAGACCCCGATGCGCTCTATTTCCTGGGCGCAGTGCACGGCGTGCTGGCCGGTTACGAAGCCTCGACCGCGCGCAAGTTTTTCGCCGCCATGCGCAACGGTTCGCGCAACGTAGACCTGCATCAAAAAGTCGTCGAATTGAAGCCCGATTATTACGACGCCTATCTCGCCATCGGCACGTATCACTACATCCTGGGCACGCTGCCGTTTTATATGAAGGCCCTCGCGGCCATTGGCGGCATGCGCGGCAACAAGCAGAAAGGCATCGCCGAGATGCAAACCGTCGTCGAGAAAGGCAGCAACTCCGACGACGCCAGCGTGCTGCTGCTGGCCGTCTTCCAAAACGAAAAGCGCCCGCAGGACGCCCTCACCATCCTGCAACGCCTGAGCGCCAAATATCCGCGCAACTATTTATTCCGGCTCGAAAGCGCCGCCACGCTGGTCGAATTGAAACGCCACGACGACGCTTACGCGCAATTTGAGAGCTTGCTGAAAGACGAAACCGCCGCCGCTGTCGCCGACCTCGTCCATTTCAAATACGGCGAAGCGCTCGCGGCCAATCAGCAACACGCGCGCGCCGCCGCGCAATTTTTGGCCGTGCAAACGATCAAGACGGCCCAAGCCGACCTTGCCACGATTGCCTTGCTGCGCGCCGGGCAGGTTTACGATCTGGCGGGAAAACGCGAGGAAGCGCTGGCGCAATACAAGGCCGTGCTGGCGCGCCCGAATGTTTATGACTCGCGCGTGCAGGCGGAACGCGGGTTGAAGCAGGTGTATGTGGTGAAGGAGAAGAAGGGCGAGGAATAACGAGGGCGCGTGCTTCGCTATTGGCAATTCGACCAGATAGG
>JANOWX010000968.1:0-4058 GCA_031418175.1 Acidobacteriota bacterium
CGGTACCGTCCCAATCTAATCCCAACCTGCCGCCTGATATTACCGAACTGTTACAATTCTCAGCCCGCTGCTGTGGCAATATCCTTTTGCATCCGCTCACACCACGAGAGAAAGTTTTTTACATCCCATCTGAACCGCATCCCGCTTTTGTACATTCGGTTTCAGGCAATTGGCTTTGGTAAGTCTGCGGTCTGAGCTTTATGCAACGGTGTTTGCCACCGGAAAGGATAAGTATGTCCAACCAAAAATCGAATGCTCCACAACACATCTCTGCCTGGCGCGAACTGGTTGCGCCCTATCAAACGCCGGAGCTGTGGCGCAGCATCTGGCAAATCATCAATACGCTCGTGCCGTTCTTTGCGCTGTGGTACCTGATGTATCGCAGCCTGGCAGTGTCGTATTGGCTGACGCTGGCGTTGGTGCCGCTGACCACCGGGTTTATGACGCGGGTCTTTATCATCCTGCACGATTGCGGGCACGGCTCGTTTTTCAAATCGCCGCGCGCCAATCATTTTGTCGGCACGGTCTGCGGCATCCTGACCAATACGCCTTATCATCAGTGGACGCGCGAACACGCGATTCATCACGCGACTTCGGGCGATCTGAACCGGCGCGGCGTGGGCGATGTGAATACGCTGACGGTCAATGAATATCTGGCGCTCTCGAAATTCGACCGGCTGCTTTACCGGCTCTATCGCAATCCGCTGGTCACCTTCGGCATTGGGCCGCATTACATTTTCCTCTGGTGGCATCGCTTCACCGGCAAACATTCAGGCACGCGCGAACGCAATAACCTTTGGCTGACCAATGTGGCGCTCTACGCGATTTGGGGCGCGGCGCTTTTCGGCTTGGGCTGGCAAACTTTCTTGCTGTTGTGGGTCCCGGTGCAAATCGCGACGGGCGCGTGGGGCGTGTGGTTGTTTTATGTGCAGCACCAGTACGAGCAAACCTATTGGCAGCGCGGCAAGGATTGGGACTATGCGGCGGCGGCGTTGCAGGGCAGTTCGTTCTATAAGCTGCCGCGCATCTTGCAATGGTTTTCGGGCAACATCGGGTTCCATCACATTCATCATCTCAGCCCCAAGATTCCGAATTACAAGCTGCAGGTCTGTCACGAAGAGAATCCGCTCTTTCAGCAATCGCCCACGCTGACGTTCTGGAACAGCTTGAGATGTGCCACGTTGAAACTGTGGGATGAAGATTCGCAGCGGCTGATCGATTGGAGTGAGTTGAAAGCGTTGCGGACGGCTGATGCCGGGGCCACGCCGGAATTTGCTTCGGGTGATTGAGGCCGCGCGTTTGCTACGCATTGTTGGTGCGCTATGATTGAGGCGAAAGGAATTCGTTATGCCCAAACGCAAACGTAGCCAAGCTGCCGAAGAGGATGAACGCCTTGCCCGCTTGGGCGCGGCGGCTGAGCGGATCGCTGATTTGTTCGAGAAGTACGAGATTACTGATGAACAAATCACGGCGGCACTGGAAGAAGCCAAAGCCGCAACTTTGGCCCGCCGCTACCCCGAATTGGCCGCTGAAACCGTCGCGCCATGAGCCGTGTATTCCTCAATGCCAACATTGTGATTGATGGGATCGTTTCGCGCTGGAGCGTGAGCAAGGCGGTGTTGATTCTTTGTGCCCGCCGTGTTCATCAACTCGTGCTGTGCATACATGTGCGAGACGAGGTCGAAAATGCGCTCTTGCGTCTTGCCACCTCCAGTCGCTTTGCCAAACGCGAAGCTCGTCAAATGCTGGATGATTATCTGGCCTTCCTACAGTTTGCTGAACCCGAGATGTATGACGTCGCCGCACATGAGCCTGAAATGATACAAGCGCGCATCATTCGTCACCTGCACGATGTGCCGGTGCTGGCTGCCGCATTGAAAGCCAAGCCTGCTTGGGTACTCTCGACGAACCGCAAACATTTCAGCCCGCTGTTAGCCAAACGAACTGGTTTGCGGATTGCCGATCCGTTGGAGTTCTTTCAAGCACTGCATACACGGTGAACCTCCGCCCTTCCAATTAGCCCGCCAGCGCCCGCATCGCCCGCGCCGTCGCTTCATCCACCGGATGAAAAGCCTCGATGCGCAATTCCTGCAAGGTCACGTCCTGCGGGCTGCCGAGCGTGGTGATGGTGGTGAAAAGTTTCAACGTCTGTGCGCCCAAACATAATTCGACCGGGATCACCAAATCCTGCGGCGTCTCGAAATCCGGCTCGCGCCAGCGCGCGGGCACGCCGGGGTAGCCGAGCATCTCTTGCAACAACTGGCGGCTGGCCGTGTCGCCTTCCCACAACGTTTCGCGCCGCCAACGCGCCAGCACTGCTTTGGCAACAGCTTCCCAATTGGCGATGAAGGGCCGCCAGCCGTCGGGCGCAAACAGCAGGCGCATCAGGTTCACGCGCGGCGGCGGCGCGACTGCGTATGGTTCGAGCAACTCCACCGTATGGCCCGCAAACAAATTGACCATCTGCGCGTAGGCCGCGTTCGCCATCACCAATTCCCACTTGCGATCAAAGACCAGCGCGGGAAAAGGCTCCTGTTGTTTCAGGATCAATTCCAGCGCCTGCCGCACCTGCGCCATCTGCGGATCGGTCAGGCTGGTTTCGCGGTAGGCGGGCGCGAAACCGGCGGCGTGCAGCAGTGTGTTCTGTTCGCGCAAGGGCACGTCCAGTACGCCCGCCAGCAGCAGCACCATCGCGCGGCTGGGCCGGGCGCGGCCTGTTTCGATAAAGCTGAGGTGGCGCGCCGAAACGTTGGCTTCGAGCGCGAGTTCCAACTGGCTCAGGCGGCGCAACTCGCGCCAGTTGCGCAACAGTTCGCCGCAGAGATTGGGTTGTTTGACGGCCATCAGCGAATTCCCTTCCGAGTTTGTTTCAGCAAAAGCGCGCGCAGCATAACACCGGCGTGGCGGCGGCTCCATTACCTGCCAAGTAATTGCGGCGCTGATCGTGTTGGGCGCAAACTCCGCCACGGTTCTGGCGCAATGCCAGCGGAAATCAACATTCGCAAGAGGAGGCTTTTTATGGAATCAGCAGAACGTTTGGCTTTTGGCAGACAGACACAGAGTTTCACGCTCGCTCCGTTCGTGGTCATCGGCGTTGCCGTTTGGTTAGGCGCAACGCTGGCGATGCGCGTGGCCGGGCAATACTTTTTTCATCCCGACAGCGCGGCGTGGATGGCCGTCAACTTCACGGCCATGCTGATCGCGATGCCCTTGCTGGCGCGCGCGATCTTTCAGTGGCGGCGCGTGCCCGCGTCACAACGGGCGGCGGCGGCGCTGGGCGTGGCCGTGCCGGGCATGTTGCTGGATGTGTTGACGACTTATTTCTTTGCGCAGACCTTTCCGAACGTGAATGCGGCGGGGGCGGGCGCTTGGGGCGCGTGGTTGCTGTTTAGTTATGCGCTGTTTTTGCTGCCTGCGATTTGGGGCGGGAAGGACGAATAAGCTGGGCTTACCCCTTCAACCTGATAGACCTCGGATGACGCGGGTTCAGCGGATCAGCGCCGATCAAGCGCTTGCTTCGGATCAGCGAAAATCCGCTGAATCCACGTCATCCGCGGTCTATTGTTGTTTAGGCTGAAATCGTCACCGACTCATTCATCAACGCTTCGATCTCGGCCACTTCCTTCGGCACACCCGTCGTCAGCACTTCGCAGCCGTCTGCCGTCACGACCACATCATCCTCAATGCGCACGCCGATGTTGAAATACTCAGCCGGAACACCGTCTGTTCCTTCGGCAATATAAATGCCGGGTTCGACCGTGAAGACCATGCCGGGTTCGAGCGTGCGCCAGCCATCGGCGGTTTTGTACCGAGCCACATCGTGCACATCCATGCCCAACCAGTGCCCGGTGCGGTGCATGAAGAATTTGAAATAACCTTTTTTCTCGATGATCTCTTGGCGGTCGCCAGTCAGCAGCCCCAATGCCAGCAACTGGTCGGTGACGACTTCGACGGCCTTGTCGTGCAGGTCGGTGAAGCGAAGGCCGGGTTTGACCAGCGCAATCACGGCTTTGTTGGCGGCCAGCACAGCTTCATAAATTGCGCGTTGCGCTTTGCTG
>JANOWX010000969.1:0-2809 GCA_031418175.1 Acidobacteriota bacterium
GGCCTGTGCCGCACGCACTCCAAAGACGCTGCGCGTCGAAACGCACAACAGCTTCAGCCTACTTCACTACCGGCACACGCAAATGCGACGGCGCTGTCTTTGACCGGTAAATGCGCTGTGTCGCACTGATGTAATCGGCGTCTTTGGCCTGAAAGATATTCGGCACGAACTTTTGCGGGTTGCGATCAATCACCGGGAACCAGGTGCTTTGCACCTGCACCATAATCTTGTGGCCTTTCAAAAAGCGATGATCCAGGTGATGCAGATCAATCGTGTATTCATTGACCGCATTCGGCACAATCGGCAAGGGCTTTTCAAAACTCTGGCGAAAGCGCCCGCGCAACACATCGTTCGCCACCATCAACTGATAGCCGCCCATCTTCGGCTCTTTCGGATAATCATCCGGGTAGACATCAATCAGCTTCACGATCCGATCGCTGTCGGTGCCGCTGGTCGCGGCAAACAGATGCGCGCTGAGTTTACCGGTGATCGTCACGTCTTGTGTGAGCACCTCCGTCTGCCAACTCGCCACATCGGGCCGCTGGCTGGCGAAGCGTTGATCTTCGACCAGCCACGCGCCCCAGCCGGAACCACCCCGATCAAGAGGATTATAGGTCGCTTCAATCGGGCGCGGACGATAGGGCACAGGGTTGCGCGGATCGGAAACATAGCTGTCAAACGCGCGGCCCGGTTCAGTCGGCGTTTCAAACGACAGCTTGCCGTCGGCGTGAAAATAAAGCCTGCGGTCTTCGGTCAAATTGCGCGGCGGCCATTGGTCGTAACTCTTCCATTCGTTCGCGCCGGTTTGAAAGGTGATCGCCTCGGTCAAGCCCGCGCTGCCTATATCTTTCAACCAGTACGCGAACCAGGGCGCTTCGATCCGTTCGCGGTAATGCTGCGAGGTGTTGCTGCCGAATTTGATCTTGCCCAGGCTGCTGCCTTCGCCACGCGCCCAACCGCCGTGATTCCACGGCCCCGCGACAAAAAAGTTTTGCCGCTTGTCGTCGCGCGGTTCCAGCACTTCATAAATTTTGGTCGGGCCGTAAAAGTCTTCCTGATCCCACCAACCCGCCACGTTGAGCAGCGGCACGTTGACCTTTTTCAGGTACGGCGCCAGCGCCTGCTCCTGCCAGAACTGATCGTAGTTCGGGTGATTGACGAAATCGTTCCAGGTGGGAATCTTGCCGTGCAGGTATTTCTCGTTCACGTTCGAGAGCGCGCCCAGCCGCAAATACCATTCAAAGGTGTCGTAGCGGTCGAACTCAAAACGCGCCTGCTCCTTGTTCGTTTCCATCATCGTCGCGTACTCAAACCCGTAACTCAGCCGGAACGCGCCGTTGTGATGAAAGTCGTCGCCCAAATACATATCGGCGGGCGAAGCCTGTGGCGAAGCGCAACGCAACGCCGGATGCGGCGCCAGCGTCGCCATCGCCGCCGTCCAGCCCGGATACGAGATGCCCAGAATGCCCACGCGCCCGTTGTTGTTGGGCACGTTCTTGATCAGCCACGCGACGGTGTCGTAAGCATCGGTGACTTCGTCAATCAGCTTCGGATCGTTCTTGAGCACCGAGACAGGCGCGCGTTGCATCACGAACTGGCCTTCGGATTTGTAACGGCCACGAATGTCCTGAAAGACGAAGATGTAGCCATCCGCCGCCAGCGCCTTGTACTTGCCTTGCGCCCAGCCTTGCCCGATCGGTGCGTTGTAGGGCGTGCGTTCGAGCAGGATGGGCAGCAGTTCGCGCGCGGTTTTCGGGACAAAGATGTTGGTGTTGAGCTTGATGCCATCGCGCATCGGAAGCATTGCCGTCGTTAATTCAAACGCCGGGGCGGCTTCTTGTTGTGTGCGAGCCTGGCGGGGTACCGCGCAGAGAAAGATAGTCAGCAGGGTCGCCAGCAAGCCGGCCTGGCGAAACGAAATTTTCATGGTGGCGCTCCGTTTGGATTGAAGGTCGATTAGAGCGGGTTGCAATTGCATGTACGGTTCGTAGTCCCGGCTTCATCCGGAATGTTTGGGTGTGAGCCTTTCCGCCTGAAGGCGAGACTACAAACTCCCCGTACATCCAATTGCAACCCGCTCTAAGTTGCGCGCCAGAAAATACTTCTTTTCCGTTGCCACGTCGAGCGCCTGGCTGCGGAGGTGTGTGCCGTCCCCAATTGATCTGTCACCAGCCAGCGCATCGTATCGCAGCCGCCCACCACCAGCAATTGCCCGCCGCGCTGGCCGTATTCCTTCTGCGTCACTGTGGGCGGATTGCTGCCGGTGAACGTCCCGCTGACCGGATACTCCGCTACCAACTCGCCCTCGAATCCATAGACCAGCCAGGTCTCGGCCCCGTTCGCCACGCGCCGCGTCCGCTGCCCCTCGGCGTTGTAGTAATAATAGCTCGTGCCGCCAACCGCCGTCGCTTTGGTCATGCGGTTCTCGGCTTCGTACCAGCGTGAATATGCGCCGTTGCTGGTTTGATTGCCTGTGGCGTCGTAACCGAGGCCGAGGCCGCCACTGGCCGTCATCCGGTTGGTGGCCGTGTCAATGGTCTGCGCGGGATTGGGCGCGTTCCAGGTCGCGCCGGTGTTGATGGTGCGGTTGCCCCATTGATCGTATGTGTAAGCTTGCTGCAACGTGCCGAACGTCCAGACGCCGCTCGCGTTCATCTGCGATTCGTAAACCGAAGTCAGCCGGTTCAACGCATCGTAAATGGTATGAATAGGTCACTGCACAGCGCACGCGTCTTTCCCTTGCTGAACCCGCCGCGCGGGCTTGTCAAAGAGCAACTTAGGCGGTCTGCTAGGGGCGAGTGAGGGCACG
>JANOWX010000970.1:0-9458 GCA_031418175.1 Acidobacteriota bacterium
ACGAAAGTTTGAATCTTGCCGAGCCGGTAACCGATGCGCTCCGGCTCTTCCCAAACGGCATCGGCGTCAATTTTGATGCCGCCTTTGAGCATGATGCGAGTGATTTTGGGCGCCGGTTCTTCGGGCTTGGTGTCGGTCTTATTGGCAGATGGATCGGCAGACTTGGTTTCAGCGGCGGCTTCGGTTTTTTTGGCGGCGACGGTTTCGGCGCGCTGGGTTTCGGCTTTCTTGAGCGCGTCTTTTTTGATCGCGGTGATGGTGCCGGGAATGCTGCTGTAACCAGGCTGGCGGGCGCGCAAGCGGGCGGCCTCGGCTTGGGCGGCTTCGGCTTCGAGTTGGGCTTTGACCTGTTCGGGGGTGCCGTGAATCACGCGCGCCACATCATTCTTGCGCAACGCATTCATCACCTTCCCTTGCCGGTACCAGAGATCGTCCCCAACTTCCCAGACCTCGTCGGCTTCGATCGTGCGGCCGTCTTTCAAGTGCACTTGATCGGCGTAAACGGCAACGCCCGCCAGGATATGGCAGGCCATCGCCACCAGCACGCTGAACGAGAGCGATTTTCGGCGAAATTTCAGCCGCAACATAGTCCCCATTATCATTTGTCGGCACCAAACCTTCCTTGGGATTGCAGAATGCAGATTGCGGATTGCGGATTGTTTTCTGCTTCTCGCGTGACAGTCATCTCTCAAATAAAGGCGTCCATCCGCAATCTGCAATCTAAAATCTAAAATCACACATGCGCCATACCGAAGTAATTGCTCCAGGCAATGTCGAGCAGATCAGGCGTCAAATGCGGGGCCAGACTGCGGTAGGTGCAAACATCTATGAAGCGGTTAAGCAAATCGCGCGGCTCGCAGGATTTCATCACTTTGTTTTCGACGCGATATTTGGCGACCAAATAATCGAGCACCGAATTTTCGTAGCTAATGCCCAGCACTTCAGCGCGTTTCTCAAAAATCTTGCGATAGGTCTTCTCATTCGGCGGCTCGATCATTACGCGGTACCCGAGACGGCGTAAGAACGCTTCGTCCACCAAATCTTTCGGGTTGATGTTGGTCGAGAAAACGACCAACTGCTCGAACGGCACGGCGATCTTTTTGCCGGTGTGTAAAGTCAGGAAGTCCACCTTGCGTTCGAGCGGAACGATCCAGCGGTTGAGCAACTCTTCGGGCTCGACGCGTTGGCGGCCAAAGTCGTCAATGACCAGCGTGCCGCAATTAGCTTTGACCTGAAACGGCGCTTCGTAATAGCGCGAGGCGCGGTTGTATATCAGGTCGGTCGTTTCGAGCGTCATTTCACCGCCGACGATGATCAACGGGCGCATGATGCGCAGCCAGCGCCGGTCATAAGAATCGTAGCCGTCTTCATCGAAGGTGCGTTCGTGGTTGTGCGCGTCATAAATGTTGATGACGTGCTCATCCACCGCCACCGCATACGGAATCCACACCGGTTTCGGCAACGCGTTGTTCATGCGTTCGGCGACCGCCGTTTTGCCCACGCCCGGCAGGCCTGAAAGAAAGAGGCTGCGGCGCGAGTTGAGCGCGAAACCGATGGTTTGCAACAGCGATTCCGGCAGCACCAGATCGTGAAAGGCATCTGCGACGGCGGACGGCCCGATGACTTCTTCGGGCTTGGCTTGCGAACGCACCATCGCGCTGTAGGCCGCCAGTGAAACCGGCGCCGGCCCGACGTAGCCGGAGATTTCGGCCAAACGTTTGATCTGATCCCAGCCGCGATCCAGCACGGCGTAGCGGTTGTTGTTGAAACTGACACGCCCGCGCACCTCGACCAGCTTTTCGCGGTAAAGATGCTGCATCAGGTCTTCGGCGATATGCAGCGGCAAACAGATGCGCTCCGAAATCGCCAGCGTCGTCATGCTGCTTTCGGTGCCCGCTGTCTTGAGGGCCAAATCGGCGAGAAACTGAAATGACATGCCGGTGGCTTCGACGGTTTCCGGCATCGGCGGGATAAAATCCTGCTCGACCATCACATCTTCATACGTCATCGCGTTCCACTCCTCACACACACCCAAATGCGGAAGGCGGAAGGCGGAAGGCGGAAGGCGGAATGAACATACAAAGCTTCGTTGTTTATTCCACCTTCCGCGTTCCGCGTTCCGCATTTCATTGATCCACCGTGGTCGCTTCTTTTGCCTGATTGGTCACAGCCAGCTTCTTGTACTGCTCGTTGAGCGAAGCGGCTTCGCGCAGACGGCCCGTGCGTTCATAGAGCTGGGCCAGGTTGCTCAGCGCGGGCAACGAGGAGGGCTGCGTTTGCAGCGCGGCCTCATACGCCTGAATCGCCTGGTCGTATTTGCCGTGCTGGCTGAACACATAACCGAGGTTCAGATGCGCGCCGAATTCGCCCACGGCTTGCGTGAAATGGTGGCGCGCCTTCTCGAATTCGCCTTTGCGTCCGTATGCCAACCCGATGTTGTTGTGCAACCGCTTGTCGCCGGGCGCGGCCTGCAAGCCTTTGCCAAACCATTTGACGGCTTCGCCATAATTGCCCGTCAGGTAATAGGAATACCCGAGATTGTTCAGGAAGCGCGTGTTGTCGGGGTCTACGCGCAACGCCTTCTTGTACTCGTTTTGGGCATTCTTGTACTGGCCTTTCTCGTCGTAACAGACAGCCAGCATGTTGTAAGCCTCAGAGTTATTCGGATCGAGCACGAGCGAACCGGACAGCTTTTCGATGGCCGCATCAATGCGCCCTTTGCTGTGCTGCTCCATGGCCTCGTCGTAAAGTTTCGCCGCCGCCGCCGCCACGGAACTGGCCTCGACATTCAAGGCCTCGGCTTCCGCCGGCGCGCCAATGGCCGTGCGATTCACCGGCGTCACCTTCACCTTCTGAAGGTCTTTTTCGCTGGCCCGCGCGACCTGGTCATTCGGCCCCTTGCCGCCTCTGAAAATGCGGGCCACCAGGCGCACCGGCGCGCTGATGATCTTTTTGAAAGTGCCTTGTTTGCCCGCAGTCGTCGTGGGTTTGACGTTGCCCGGCGTATCGTCGCCGTAACCGTAGAGAAAGACTTCGGTCGCCGTTAGTTGATCGGCCAGGCGCAGCCGCACGCCCGGCATCGCGACCAACAGGCCGAGCAGCAACGCCATCGTCAGCGCGGCGGCCACAGCGGGTTCTTGCAAAAAGCGGCGCCAATTTTTTTGGCCGCCGGTGGATTTTTGTGGGTTGATCAATCGTTCATCAATCATTGGGTCTCACCTTTCGTGCGCTTGCACCTGCGAGGGTTCCGAGGGAGGAATAACGGGGGTGAAACCGCACCGTTAAATCATTCGGACTCGCCTCTCAGGGTCTACGCTAAATCGGGTTGATTTGGGGCACCGACCATTTCAACCTATCGCCTCACCAACACCATCTCCCAAGAAAACTGTCACCTGCGTAGGAAATCGGTAAATCAAAAACTCGGTCACTTTGAGTACACTGACAACTAAGTTCTTTGCGAGAAAGCGGACGGCGCCACGTAGTAACGATTTCAATCGTTCAGTCCTGGCCGCCGCACCCAACGACTAAAGTCGTTACTACGTGGTGCCGTCCCCTTCCTCTCAAGCGACTTAATTGCCAAGGTATTAGGCCGAAACGGCTCAGGTCTTATTGCTAGCCGTGGCCAATACTTCGGCGGCACTCTGTGGCGGCTGAAAGCACCACGCTTGTATGTAACCGGCAGAATGCTTGAGCGGGAACACTGCCATCGCGCGTCACACGCCCGCACCGCTCAGAGCGCCTCAAACTAATTTTTCAAACCAGCTTCAAACCAGCTTCAAACCAGCGGGAGCACATCTGAAACGTTGCAACGTGTGGATGCTGTTTGCGGGGATGCACCAGAGGGTTTCTGCGGGGGCAATGCGGCGGCACTCAAACGATCTGCGCGGCCTGATTCAGCAGGGAGTCGGAGGCGGTGACCTGAGATGCTTGCCTTGGGGCGGTCACGCCGGGGGCGATTCTCTTCTGCGCCGCGTTACTTTTCAACTAAAAAGAAAACTTTTTGCATTGCCTGCCTGAACCTGCCTGAACTGCCGGACATGAATTCACCGGTTTAGAGGTCCCATTCTTCCTCGCGTTCGCGCAATCTGCGCTTGCCCACGATCGCGCTCAGAATGACGGCGAGCACCAGCAAGACACCGATAATGATGTAATTGAGCGTCAAATCGGGCCGCGGCTCTTCTTCCATCTGCAAGAGGCGCGCGCCCAAGAGGAAAATCGAATTGAGAAAAATCATGGGGCAATACTCCTTCGCGCTGCACGGCAAGCGGCCAACTCACTGGGCCGCTGCAAATTCAGCGCACCAACACCGCCAGCAAAACGGCAAACAACGGAGCGCTCATGCCGCCCAGCGTCATTGCCACTGCCAACATCCCGGAACCCGAAAAAAGCCAAGCCAGCGCCCCGGCTGCTAAACCGACACCCAGGCTGACCAGCACAAAGCGGTTGATCACCAACTGCAGCTCGGCCTGCCGCAAAAAGCGCTGCAAATGCGTCACGATCTCTAGCCGGGCCAGCACGCGCTGCAACAGCGGGGCCGTGGCCGGCAACGCTGCGGGCCGCCGCCGGGACCCGCCTGGGCCAGCGCCCGCCTGCGCAATCTCAGTCAGCCGCCGGTCAATCACGCGCCGGTACCGCGCCGTCTCACGCGTCAGAAAAAAATAGACGGCCGCCGTGGTGAACAGCAGCGTCAACCAGAGATACAGATAAACCAAAGTCATAATCAATAAGCTTCGAACAGATGCGCGGGCATGCGGAAGCCGTAAGCTTCCAGCTTGTCCGAACAGCGCGGGCGGATGCCGGTCGCTTTGAATGAACCGAGCACTTCGCCTTTCGGCCCCATGCCGCTGCGCGTGAATTTGAAAATGTCCTGCATGGTGATGATCTCGCCTTCCATACCGACGATCTCGGTCACGTGCGTGATCTTGCGCGAACCGTCGTTCAAACGCGCGCACTGCACAATCAGGTTGATGGCCGAACTGATCTGCTGGCGCATGGCTTTTTCGCCCAGCCGCAGGTTGCCCATCGCAATCAGGGTTTCCAGCCGCGCCAGCGAATCGCGCGGCGTGTTGGCGTGGATCGTCGTCAGCGCGCCGTCGTGGCCGGTGTTCATCGCCTGCAACATGTCCATCGCCTCGTCCGATCGCACCTCACCGATGATGATGCGTTCGGGGCGCATACGCAGCGAGTTTTTGACCAGATGGCGGATGGTGATTTCGCCCTTGCCTTCGATATTGGGCGGGCGCGTTTCCAGGCGCACCACGTGCGGCTGTTGGATCGTCAATTCGGCGGAGTCCTCGATCGTCACGATGCGTTCGTCGTGCGGGATGAAACCCGACAGGCAATTCAGCATCGTCGTTTTACCGGAGCCGGTGCCGCCGGAGACCATGATATTCAAACGCGATTTGACGCAAGCTTCCAGAAATTGAGCCAGGGCGGGGGTCAGGGCTTTGAATTCGATCAGATCGCTGATTTTGAGCGGGTCTTTGCCGAAACGGCGGATCGAGAGCGAAGGGCCGTCAATCGCCAGCGGCGGAATGATCGCATTGACGCGCGAACCGTCGGGCAGGCGCGCGTCGCACAAGGGCGTCGTTTCGTCCACGCGGCGGCCAATGCGCGAAACGATGCGGTCAATGATTGACATCAAGTGCGCGTCGTCGCGAAAAACGATGTCGGTCAGCACCAGCTTGCCGCGCCGCTCGACGTATACCTGCTTGGAGCCGTTGACCAGAATGTCAGAGACCGTTTTGTCTTCGAGCAATGGTTCCAACGGCCCCAAGCCGAACAGTTCGTTGATGACATCGGTCTGGACACGCTCGCGTTCGAGGCCGGAGATCGGAATGTTTTCTTCGTCCAGGATGCGATCCACGGCGCGCCGCACGTCGGCCTGCATCACCATCGGATCCATCTTTTCCAGCTTCGACATGTCGAGCCGGTTGATCAGGATGCGGCCGATGCGCAAACGCAATTCCTGCATCTCGGCTGAATTCTCGCGCAAGCCGCCCGTCTGCGGCGGCGCCGCGCCGGGACGAAATGACGGCGCGCCGAACTGATTGCCGTTCGCCTCGCCGTACTGCCCGCCCTCCGTAGGCGGCGCCAGCGTCCCAGGACGAAACGTCGTCCCGCCGCCACTCACCTGGTCCAACCTTGTTCTTAAATCTGACATAGAGAGATATTCCTTTCCGAATCACCTGTGCCCGCAACCACACCTATTCAGTTCTCAACCTGGTCAGGCAGGTGACTGCCTGACAATTCAAGCCAACACGCCGACGCGGCTACCAGCCTAGTGTCAGCGTATTTCAAAGCCCGGACTTACACCGAAGCACTGTCAAACGCGGCGCAAGAGCATGGAGTTCAGGCTTCAGCCTGTCTTGGAGCTCACGCATACAGGCTAAAGCCTGAACTCCATGCTCTTTTGCGTAAGCCCTGAACTGCTCAAGCCGTTCAACGGCGTCCGAACAGGAACCAACTGCTGCGGCCGCCGCGCGCCATCTGCGCTGCTTCATCCTCGGCCAAACGCTGGCCGCTCAACTGGCCCGCCAACTGGTAAAAATCCTGCGTGATGGGCGGTTGCGTTTTGCCCAGCACAAGCGGCTCGCCCATGTTGATCGAAGCGATGGCCGCCGGGTAATCGTTCGCCAGCGTCGCGTAGACTTTGCTTTCCAGCACCTTTTCGACCTGCTTCAAATCGAACTCGGGCGTTTTCTCGTAGCGGTTGACCACCAGCTTGATGCGTTCGCGGTCGTAACCCAGCCGTTTGAAAAGATCGAGCGCGCGTTTGGCGCTGCGGATCGTCGCGATGTCGAAGGTCAAGAGCACAATCCGTTCATCGGCACTGTCCAGCGCGCCGATCGTGGTTTCATCCAAGGTGCGCGGCAAATCCAGCACGACGTAATCCATGCGCGCCCGCAACAACGCCAGCACGCGCATCACGTGGGCCACTTTCACTTCCTCTTCGCGCCCGCTCTCGCTGGGCGCAGCCAGCAGCGCGAGCCGGTCGGTGCGCGGCGTCAAATAACTGGCCAGCAAGTGCTCATCCAACTTGTCAAAGTTTTGCACCACGTCAGACAGCGTCGCCACCGGCTGCAAGCCCAGGTAAAGCGGCTGATCGCCCGCTTGCAAATTCAAATCCACCAAACACGTGCGCGCCTGCGCCACGCGCGCCAGACTCGCCGCCAGATTGGCCGCCACGAAGGTCGCTCCGCAGCCGCCTTTGCTCGCATAAACCGCGATCACTTTGCCCGGCGGCTTTTCAACGGGCTGCTGCAATTGCTGTTCGAGCTTGCTGAAGACCGCCGTGACTTCTGCCAACAGCAGCGGCTGGCTCAAACATTCCAGCGCCCCGGCGCGCAAGGCTTTCAAAATCACTTCCGCCGAAGCGTGTTCGCTCGCGCAGATCACGGCGGTGTCGGGCAATTCCTGGCGGATGCGCGCGACCAATTGGAACGACTGTTGTGGTTCGCCGTTGAGCAACACGAACGCGGCTTGCGGTCGTAAGCGATTCAGTTCTTCAAAGAGCTGTGTTGCCGTCAGAGTGGCACTAGGCAATTCGGCCAGCAGCGCCAGCGGCGTCTGGCAGGCGCTGCGCAACAGCACGCGCTCCTGCAAATTCAGGCTGCGCCCGACGATGACGACGGAGAGGGTCTTCAACACAGGTTCCTCGGCTCACACTGGGACGATAAAAAGGGATACGCGAACTTGCGTTCAATCAGCGGCCCTGGCGCGGCGCCGTTCCTGTTTCCGGGGTCTAAAACCTGTGGCCTGACTCTCGGCCAATCTGATGGGATGCTTGCTGGCCCTTTCCTCTCAGCAGGTGGGATGCGCGGGCGGCACGTTGGACAGTTCGTTCAGAAAACTGCGGGCCGGATTATATGCACATCCAGTACTAAACTCCATTGAAAACTTCACCTATCCCCATCGCACACGCCCTGTCTTACGGCTTATCCTTTTTGAGCGGTTTGGGCGGCGCTTTTTCGGTCTTGCTCTCCGGCTTGCCCGTCCCGCTCACACCCGCTTGCACGGAAATTTCAGAGCCCTGTTTGCCAGTGAGAGCATGTCCGGTCTGCCCTTCGATGCTTTCAACGGGCAGTTTGTGCGCAGCGGGTTTGGCATCGGCGACTTGCGGCAATTGATCTGCTTTGAGCGGCTCGACGATCTTGACGGTGACGAGGAAGATCAACTCGGTCTCTTGGCGTTGAAAGCTGCGGCTCTTGAACAGTTCACCCAGAATCGGCACTTCGCTCAGCACCGGGACTTTGGCCAGATTGACTTGCTCGGTGCTGTCAATCAAGCCGGCCAGCACGAAACTCTGCCCATCGCGCAATTCGAGCACCGTCTTGGCGCGGCGTATGCGCAAGCCCGGAATCACCAAGCCCTGCACGGTGATGCCCGCGCTGAAATCCAGGCTCGAGACTTCGGGTTCCAGCACCAGCCGGATGTGGTTTTCGTCCAGGATCGTCGGCGTAAAGCTGAGCTTGATGCCGAACTCTTTGAACAGCACCGTGATCGGCGGCGCGCCCGGCTGCCCGGCGGGTTGAAGCACCGGCACTGGGAATTCGCCGCCCGCCTGAAAGCTCGCTTGATGCCCGTGCAACGCAATCAGCGTCGGCTCTGCCAATTCACGCAACGCCCCGCGCGTCTGCAAAGCGCGCATAAACGCCGGTGCGCCCACGCCACCCAATCCACTCAACCAAACGTTGACCGACGAATTTGCCAGCCCAAAACCTGGCGGACGGATCAGATCAACGCCGCCCTGCCCTGCTCCGCCCGGCCCGCGCGCCGCGCGTGTATTGACGATGGCGGGCACGGTGTTGCTGACCAGCCCATTGGCGGCACCCAACTCGCGCACCAACCGGCGATCCACTTCGGCCACGCGCAACTGCAATTGCACTTGCGCCGTATCGAGCACGGGCGCTTTGAGCAAGTTGTTGACCTTCAGGCCAGTCGCTTCGACGATCTTTTGCACCTGCTCGGCCATTTCGGGTTTGCTCACGTTGCCCGACAGCACGACGCCGTTGGGCACCTGGCTGAGTTGGATGTTTTCGTTCGGAAAGAGCAGCCGAATCTGGTTATCAATGAGCGTCAGGTTGACCTGCACATAAACATCGAAAATCAACAAACGCGCCGGTGCGCCCGCTGCCGCATTGGCTGCCGGGCGCTTCGCCCACGCCAGCACATTGACCTGCCCGAACCCCAGCCCGTTGATCAAAAACTGCTTTTCCGAAACCGGCACGACTTCGGCGATCTGGTTGTCAGAAACCGACACGCGTTCGTAGGGCTGATCGAAATCCACCACGCGCGTCTGCCCGACCAGCACATTCAGCTTCAGCGGGAGCGCGTTGTTGGCAAACGAGGCTTGTAACGTCAGTCTTTCAGAAGCTTGGGCAGAAGCTTGGGCTTGCGCTGGGGCTTCAGCTTGGGCCTGCGCTTGCGCGGCATTCCGGCAAAACAACAAGACCAGC
>JANOWX010000971.1:0-2865 GCA_031418175.1 Acidobacteriota bacterium
GGCGCCGTCACAGCCAGCGTGCCCGCCAACCTTTTACAGACCGGCAAATATGTGGTGAAGTGTTTCGGCTTACGCGACGGCCAACGCGAGTTGGTGGGCGAATATAGATTGAACGTGCAGAAGCCGTGACAACCTGGGTACGCACCGCTTCCAGCGTGCAGACGTGGCGTGGGACGGGATGATGCCGAAGAAAAACCACCGGTATTGTCGCGTCTGCTGCCGAGTCTGCACGCTGGAAGCGGTGCGTACCCGGGGTGGGAGTTGCAACGATGAAGCGATTTGCGTTTTTGCTTTGTGTACTGGCCTTGGTTTGCCTGTCGTTGCCGTGCTCTGCCCGCTTGCAAACGCGCCGCCGTCCAACTCCACCCGCCACCAGCCAACCAGTTCCGGTGCAAGCAACAAGGCTCGAACAACTGCTCAAAACCGCCGCGCGGCAATTGCAAAACAAAAACTTCATCCTGGGCTATCAGACCGCCAAACAAGCGCTCACGTTGAGCCAGCAACAAGGCGACAAGGCGCGGCAGGCGCGCGCCACCAACCTGCTGGCCCTCGCGGCCTTTCACACGGGCCGCATGAGCGAAGCCATTCGCCTCTTCAAACAAGCCTCGCTCAACGCCGATGAAGCGGGCATCGGCCCGTTGCAAACCAACGCGCTGACGCGGGCGGGCGGCTTGCTGCTGATGTCTGGCCGCTACGCCGATGCGCTGTTCTGTTTCCAGCAAACCTTGCAACTGTATCGCCAGCGCCAAGACCAGGCAGGTGAAGCGCTCGCACTGGCGCGGCTCGGCTCGGTCTTTGCCGAAACCGGCGACTTTGCGCAGGCGACGCAACACCTGCAATTGGCCCTGCCCCTGGCCCGCACACTGGCCGACCAGGAAACCGAAGCCGCCGTCTTGCGCCGTTTGGTGGCCGTCGAACGTGGGCGCGGCAACTTGCAAGCCGCGTTGCAATTCGGCCAGCAGGCCCAAGCGTTAATGGCCCACCTGCCCCGCGCGTTTGCGCACGCCGAATTGTTTTATCAACTCGCCACCGTGCACGCCGCGCTCAACCAGCACGCCAAAGCGGCAGAGTTATTCGAGCAGGCGTTGCAAGTCGTGCGCCCTTTGCGCCTGCCGCAACCCGAAGCCTTGGTGCTGGGCGATTACGCCGCGACGCAACTCAAATCAGGCAACGCCACTGGCGCGCGCGAATTGGCCACACAAGCCTTGGGCATCTTGCAGCGCACCGGCGGGAATAAACACCTAGAAGCGCGCTATCACGCCACGCTGGCCGAAGCGCAACGCAAGCTGGGGCAACCCGCCGAGGCGCTGACCAGTTACCGCGCGGCGCTCGCCGCTATCGAAGAGGCGCGCGCGCATTCGATCCCCACTGAAATCTCGCGCGCCGGCATCGTCGCCTCGCGCCAGCAAGTCTTTGCCGGCGCGATTGCACTGCTGCTCAATCAAACGCGCAACGAAGAAGCCTTTGAGGTCGCCGAGTCTTATCACGCGCGCGCCTTTCTGGACGTGCTGGCCGAGACCGGGTTGGAATCCGAAGAAGAATTGACTCCGGCGCAGCAGGAACGCGCAGACCAACTGTTCGAGCAAATCTCCGGCGTCCAACGCGAGCTTTGGCAACCAGAGATCACACCCGAACAGGAAGCAGTGTTGAAACGCAAACTGGCCGAGGCCGAAAGCGCGTTGGAACTGTACCGGCTGGAACTGCGCCGCGCCGACCCGCGTTATGCCAGCGTCAAAGCGCCGCCGTCCCTCGGCTTCGCGCGCGTGTCGGCAGAGTTGCCGGACAAGGAAACGGCGCTGATTGAATTCGTCCTGGGCGAAGAGCGATCTTTCGCGTGGGTGCTGCAAGCGGGCAAACTCGCTGCGGTCAGCCTGCCGCCGCGCAAAGAGTTGGAACCGCTCGTCACAGCCTTTCGCGCGGCCTCATCAGCCAAGGTCAATTCGATCACAGCGGCGCAAGCCATCACGAAGCTCAAAACACAAAGCCAGCCGCTGTATGAAAAACTCTTTCAACCGCTGGAACCGCACCTGACGGCCACGCGCAAATTGATCATCGTGCCGGATGGTGTGCTGGCCTACTTGCCGTTTGAGACGCTGGTGGGCAAGGCCCAGCGCGGCGCGTCCACCTTCCTGCTTGAACGCTTTGCCATCAGCTATGCGCCCTCGGCTTCGGCGCTGGCCGCCTTGCGCGCGCTCAGAACCAACGCCGCTGCCGCAACAGGCTTCATCGCATTTGGCGATCCGGTCTACGCCAGGACCGAAACCGAAAGCGTACCGACGATCCAAAACAATGAGCGCGGCCCTGATTTACGGCCACTGCCGTACACGCGCAACGAGGTCAACGAAATCGCCGCCCTGTTCCCCGCGAACGAACGCCGCGTCCTGCTTGGCGCGGATGCGCAAGAAGCCAATGTTAAAGCCGCACCGTTGGGCCAGTACCGCTACGTGCATTTCGCCACGCACGCGCTGGTGGACGAAGAGTATCCGGCGCGTTCGGCTATTGTGTTGTCGGCTCCGACGAACGATCAGGTGAATGACAAAAAAGAAGACGGCGCGTTGCAAATGGCCGAAGTGATGCGCCTGAAACTGAATGCCGATCTGGTCACGCTCTCGGCCTGCCGCACGGGCTTGGGCCGTGTGCTTTATGGCGAAGGCATCATCGGATTGACGCGCGCGTTCCTTTACGCCGGTGCCGAAAGCGTGGTGGTCAGTTTATGGAACGTCAACGACATCGCCACGGCCTCGCTGATGAAGGCGTTTTATAAAAACCTGCGGCAAGGGATGAGCAAAGACGATGCGCTGCGCCAAGCCAAGCTGGAATTATTGCGCGGGCAGCAACCGGCGTGGCGACACCCGTATTATTGGG
>JANOWX010000972.1:0-1715 GCA_031418175.1 Acidobacteriota bacterium
GCAATGTCGCACCATCCAGCGCGCCCACGGCGGCGGCGAGTTCTTCGTCATCAATGCTAAGACCGAACAGTTGTTTGGCTAAATCCGCGGCGTCTTTTTCGTAATTGACCGTGACGTACTTCACGGTCGCGGAGGGTAGCACGTCCGCTTGGCTTGGTGAATGGGTGACAGAGGTTTGGGCGCTATCGCTGAATCCGCAGTTATTGTTTCAATGCGTCTTTCGCCCGCGCCAATTCAATCATCACCTGCTCCGGCGCCGTCCCGCCAAGCGCCCGCTTGCCCGCCAGCGAAGCTTCCAACGAAATCGCGTCAAATAGATCAGCCGCAAACAGCGGCGAAAACTGTTGGCATTCGGCCAGCGTCAATTCGTGCAATTCCCTGCCTTGCTGCATTGCAAAGACCACGATGCGCCCGATGACTTCGTGCGCCTTGCGGAATTCCAGGCCTTTGCGCACCAGGTAATCCGCCAGGTCGGTCGCGTTGGTGTAATCGCTGATGGCTGCGGCCCGCGCGCGTGCGGCGTTGAATTCGATGTTGCGCAACACGGTCGCCGCTACGCGCAGGCTGCCGCTCAGCGTATCCAGCGTGTCGAACAACGCCTCTTTGTCTTCCTGAAAATCTTTGTTGTAGGCGAGCGGCGTCCCCTTCGCCAGCGTCAGCAAGGCCGTCGAATGGCCGAAGACGCGGGCCGCTTTGCCGCGCATCAGTTCCAGCGAATCGGGGTTTTTCTTTTGCGGCATCAGACTGCTGCCGGTGGCAATCGCGTCGCCCAGCTTGATGAAGCCGAATTCCTGCGTCGAATAGATAATCAGGTCTTCGGCCAGCCGCGACAGATGCATCATTGTCAGTGCTGCCACGTGGACGAACTCAATCACGTAATCGCGGTCGCTCACGGCGTCCAGGCTGTTGCGTGTCACACCGTCAAAGCCAAGCTCGGCGGCCATCCATTCGCGGTCTACCGCGAAGTTCGTCCCGGCGAGCGCGCCGGAACCGAGCGGCAACACATTCACGCGCCTGCGCACGTCGTGCATGCGGTCGCGGTCGCGCGCGAGCATTTGAAAATACGCCAGCAGGAAATGCGCGAACAACACCGGCTGCGCCTTCTGCAAATGCGTGTAGCCGGGCAGCGGAGCGTCTTGATACTTTTCCGCCAATTCAATTAGGGCGCGTTGCACGTCGCACAACAACTCATCCGTTGCATCAATTTCGCCGCGCAAGAACACGCGCGTCGCCACGGCCACTTGATCGTTGCGGCTGCGGCCCGTGTGCAGTTTGAAGCCAGCCGGGCCGATCAATTCGACCAGGCGCGCTTCGATGAAGCTGTGCACGTCTTCGGTGTTGGCGAATTTGGGATCGTCGAGTGTGGCGGGATCGGCAAAGGTTGCGCCGATTTGTTGCAAGCCGCCGATGATGGCTTCGACTTCGCTGTCTAATAGCACGCCCGCTTTGCCCAGTCCTTGCGCCTGCACGGCGCAGGCTTGCAAATCGGCCTGTAGCAAGCGGCGATCAAAGCGGAAACTGGCGTTGTAGTAGGCGAAGAATGCGTCGGTCACGCCGGTGAACCGGCCTCCCCAAAGGCTCATTGTGTCTGTGTCCCAACCTGGGTACGCACCGCTTCCAGCGTGCGGGCGTGGCGACAGACCCACTGTTGCTTAAAGGGAACCCTCCGGCATTCTTCCTTCTGCCGCCACGCCCGCACGCTGGAAGCGGTGCGT
>JANOWX010000973.1:0-7210 GCA_031418175.1 Acidobacteriota bacterium
GGTCGGGCTACTGACACGGTGTCCCAATGTTGCGTGTTCTGATTTAGTTTGACGCCGCGCGCTGAACCGCATTGCGCCAGGGGACAAGGGCGTTTATCGTGCAAGCGCCTGCTTGGCTGGCACGTCGGCAGCGGCGCTTGGCGTTACTAAAATTCACCCGTACCTGTTCCCAACGAGGAGAAACCGCTATGACACACCTGCGCAATTTCACGCTACTCACACTGGCCATCGTCAGCGTTGCCCTGCTGGGCCAGCATTTTTACAGCGCCCAAGCCACGCGCGCGGCGCAACCACAGGCACCGCCGCCGGCCACGCCAACGCAAGCCGCCGCACCCCACGGCCCGCAATCCTCGGTGCAGACCTCCAACAACCCGACGGCCATCACCATCAACGACAACACGACGGCCTCGCTTTATCCTTCGACCATCACGGTCAGCGGCGTGACGGCGAATGTCGTCACCAAAGTTCAGGTGCGGTTGAACGGCTTCGGCCATACCTTTCCCGGCGATGTGGACGTGATTGTGGTCGGGCCGCAAGGGCAACGCGCCGTGCTGATGTCGGACGCGGGGGGCGACCCGAATGTGAGCGGACTCAATCTGACCTTCGACCAGACGGCGACCGCGACGCTGCCGGAAGCCACGGCCCTGACCACCGGCACGTTTCGTCCCATCAACTATCCGTTGACTGCGGCCACCTTGAGCGATTTGACCGATACGTTTGGCGGGACGGGCCCCGGCGCGTTGAACCAGGCGGCGGCGGATTTGGGCGTCTTCAACCTGACCAATCCCAACGGCGATTGGAAGCTTTTCGTGGTGGATGACGCGGGGACTGACACGGGGACAATCTCCGGCGGCTGGACGTTGATGCTGACCGTGCCGGCGGTGTTCACCGTGACGAAAACCGACGACACGAACGGCGTTTGCAATTCCGGCGTGAATTGCTCTTTGCGCGAAGCGGTGACGGCGGCGGGCGATGGCGACGTGATTACCTTCTCGTCGCTCTTCAACACGCCGCAGACGATCAATCTGGCGACCGCGTTGCCGAACCTCAACGCGAGCATTCAAGGCCCCGGCGCACATTTGCTGACCGTGCGGCGCGCTTTCACTGCGGCGACGGACTTTCGCGTCTTCACCATTCCGGGCGGCGTGGCCAGCGGCGTCACGCTCGGCGGCCTGACCATCAGCAACGGGCGCGGGACGGGCGGCGGCGGCATTGCGAGCGACAGTTATCTGGCGCTGAGCAATTGCGATGTCAGCGGCAACGTCTCCGTAGCCGACCTCGGCGGCGGGGTCCGGTTGCAGAATGCCAACGGTTCGTTCACGGGTTCGACCTTCAGCAACAATACTTCGACTAATCGCGGCGGCGGCATTTCGTATGAGGTTTTCGCCGCCGTCAACGTGGCGCTGAACCTGACGCATTGCACGGTGAGCGGCAACACGGCGACCGGCGCGGGCGCGGGCGGCGGCATTTTCAATCTGGGCTTTGCCGGAACCAATACGCTGCAAATCACCGGTAGCACCTTTGCCAACAACGTCGGCGCGGTGGCGGATACGGGCGGCATTCGCAGCGGAGCCATCGGCGCGGGGACGACGGCGACGACCGTCTTGCGCAACACCATCGTCACGGGCAGCACGGGCGCGAATCTGGGCGCGGCGACGGCGAGCGGCGGCAGCGCCGTGTTTTTTACCAACGGCTTCAACCTGAGCGACAACTTCAACGGCGTTTTCGCTCCGCTCGGCAACGACATCACCAGCGCGACACCGCGGCTCGGTCCGCTCAGTTTGGGCGGCGGCACGACTCCGACACACGCGCTGCTCGGCGGCAGTCCGGCGATTGACGCGGGCAACGCTTCCGGTCAAGCAACAGACCAGCGCGGAGTCGCCCGCGTGTTCAATACCGACGGCATTCCCAACGTCTCGGACGGCGCGGACATCGGCGCGGTCGAGATGCGTCCGATTGTCGTTCTCAACGCCAACGACGCTGGCTTAGGCAGTCTGCGCCAAGCCATTTCGACGGCTAATTCTTTGCCCGACCTTGACGACATCATTTTCGACCTCATTTTCAACACGGCGCAGACTATCAATCTGCTGACCGCCTTGCCCGACATCACGGGCAACACGACCATCAACGGCGCGGGCGCGAATCTGCTGACCGTGCGGCGCGACCCGGCGGCGACGGACTTTCGCATCTTCAACATTCCGAGCGGTATCACGGGCGGCGTTGCCATCAGCGGTATGACCATCACGGGCGGACGCGCTACTGCCGCCGGAATCGGCGGCTTCGGCGGCGGCATTCTGAGCTTCAGCAACCTGACGATTGCCGATTCCGTCATTACCGGCAACAATGCCTCCAACGGGGGCGGAATTAGCCTCCAGAATGCCGCGACGTTCAACCTCATCCGCAGCACCGTCAGCGGCAACACCGCTGCCGGTAAAGGCGGCGGTATGGAATTGCGGGGAAACGTCACCCTGACCAACTCTACCATCAGCGGGAATACGGCAAACGATACAGTTGATGCGGGCGCCGGCGTGACGTTTTTGAATAACCTTTTTTCCGGTCCCCTTTCGTTGCAGGTGACCAATTGCACGATTGCCAACAACCTGACGGGAACGGCGAACACCGTCGGCGGTATTCTCACGATCGGATCAGTCAGTAGTGGTAGTGCCACCACGACACTCCGCAACACAATCATCGCGAACAACGCCGCGCCGAATTTGCGAAAGGAGACATTCAACGGCAGCACGGCGAACATTGTGTCGCAAGGCTTTAATCTGGCGAGCGACGACGGCGGCGGTTTCTTGAACGTCGCGCCGATTACCACCGACAAAATCAACGCCAACGCCGGACTCGCCGCGCTTTTCGACAACGGCGGCACAGTGCCGACCCGCGCTTTGCTCGGCACGAGCGCGGCTCTCGACGCGGGCAACAATTCCGGTTCAGGAACGCTGACCGACCAGCGCGGCACAGGCTTTCCGCGCACGATTGAATTGCCCTTCGCCAACGCCCCAAACAGCGACGGCACGGACATCGGCGCGTTCGAGGCGCAAACCACGCCGCCGCTGCCGACCGTTTCCGTGAACGACGCGACGGCAGCCGAGGGCGACCCGGTGATTTTCACCATCACGCTGTCCGCCGCGAGCGGACAGCCGGTGACGCTCACCTACAACACGACGGGCGGGACTGCCACCGCTGACGTTGATTACAATAATCAGAACTCTACCGCCACCTTGACCTTCGCACCCAACACGACCACCCAGACGGTATCCGTGCAGACCTTTGAGGACTTCACCTTTGAGCCGGACGAAACATTCAACCTCAATATCCTGAGCGCCACAAACGCGACGATTGCCGACAATCTAGGCATCGGCACAATCCTAAACGACGACCCGCAGCCGACGATTTCCGTCAACGACGTTTCACAAGCGGAAGGCAATGCGGGAACATCAAACTTTAACTTTACCGTTTCGCTTTCAAACCCAAGCAGTCAGACGATAACGGTTAATTGCGCGACTGCCGACGGCACGGCAACCGCCGGAGAGGATTACAGCGGCATCATCTGCATCACCCCGCTGACCTTTAACCCCGGCGAGACGAGCAAACAATTTTCGGTTCCGGTCAACGGCGACACGACGGTTGAGGCGAACGAAACCTTCTTCGTCAATTTGTCGAACGCGACCAACGCGACGATTGCCGATAATCAAGGCATCGGGACAATCCTGAACGACGATGCCATCATCGTCACGACCGACGCGGACGCGGGCGCGGGCAGTCTGCGCCAAGCCATCACCGATGCCAACGCCAACGGCGCGGGCGCGGACTTTATCAATTTCTCCGCGCTCTTCAACACGCCGCAAATTATCAATCTGGACAACGCCTTGCCCACCATCACCGGCAGCCTGACCATCAACGGCACGGGCGCGAATCTGCTGACCGTGCGGCGGGCGTTCAATGCGGCGACGGACTTTCGTATCTTCAACATTCCGGGCGGCGTGTCGGGCGGTGTCGCCATCAGCGGCATGACGATCACGGGCGGGAACGCGGGCAACGGCGATTTCGGCGGCGGCATTTTCAGCTTGAGCAACCTGACGCTGACCAATGTTCATGTCACCGGCAACACGGCGGGCAGCGGCGGCGGGGTTGGCGTGGCATTTGCCGACGGCGTGTTCACCAATTGCACCTTCAGCAATAATACGTCATCCAACGTTGCCGGCAGCGGCGGCGGAATTTATTATCAGGGCGACGGCAACCACACTTTGCGCCTTGTGAGCAGCACCGTCAGCGGCAATCGCAGCACTAATGCCGCCGGCGGCATCCTCAATGTCAGCTTCAGCGGCAACAGCCGATTGGAAGTGACAAACAGCACCGTCGCCAACAATACGGCAGGAAACAACGGTATTCGCACGGTTGCGAATGGCGCGGGCATTACCGCCACGACGACGCTCCGCAACACCATTATCGCCAATAACACCCCGACCAATCTGGGAACCGGCGGTAGCGGCGCGACGGTAGAAACCAACGGCTTCAATCTGAGCGACAACTTCAACGTCGTTTTCAATCCTGCGTCCACGACCGACATCACGGCGCAGCCGCGACTCGCGCCGCTCTCGCTCATCGGCGGACAAACGCCGACGCACGCTCTTTTGGGCGGCAGTCCCGCGCTCAATACGGGCGACGCTTCCGGCTCGACCACCGACCAGCGCGGATTGGCGCGCGTCTTCGGCACGAGCGCGGACATCGGCGCGGTGGAAATGCGCTCCATCATCGTTATCAACAATTCGGACGTGAGCCCGGGCAGTCTGCGACAGGCAATCACCGATGCCAACGCCAACGGCGCGGGACTGGACGACATCATTTTCGACCCCGCCCTTTTCAACACCGCGCAGGTTATCACTCTGGCAACCGCCCTGCCCAACATCACGAGCAGCCTGACCATCAACGGCGCGGGCGCGAATCTTTTGACCGTGCGACGCGCGGCGGGCGCGGCGACCAACTTTAGCGTTTTCACCCTTACTGGCGGCATCACGAACTCAGTTGCCATCAGCGGGATGACCATCACGGGCGGCAATGCGAGCGGCGGCTTTACTTTCGGCGGCGGCATCAACAGCAACAGTAATCTGACGCTGACGGGCGTTCACGTCACCGGCAACTCAGCGAGCGTCTCCGGCGGCGGGGTCAATTTGGGGGCGAACGGCGTTTTCACCGGCTGCACCTTCAGCTCCAATACGGCGGATTTCAGCGGCGCGATTAACTTTGAAGGCAACGGCGGACGCATTCTGCGATTGATTAACAGCACCGTCAGCGGCAATCAAGCGACCACCACAGCCGGCGGCATTCTCAACTTCAGTAACGGCGGCAACAGCCGGTTGGAAGTTGTGAACAGCACGATTGCTAACAATACTTCAGCTTTTGGCGGCGGCATCCGCACCGACGCGGCGAACGCCGGAGCAAATGCCGCAACGACGCTCCGCAACTCCATCATCGCGGGCAACACGCCGAATAATCTGGAAAAGCAAAACTTCAGCGGCGGCACGACGACGGTAACATCATTCGGCTTCAATCTGGCAAACGACACCGGCGGCGGTTTTCTCAACGTCGCGCTAGGCGACAAAATCAACGCCAACGCCGGACTCGCCGTGCTTGGCAACTACGGCGGGACGACTCCGACCCACGGTTTGCTCTCCGGCAGCGCGGCTCTCGACGCGGGCAATAATTCAGGTTCGGGTGTGCTGACCGACCAACGCGGCTTAGGCTTTAACCGTCCGATTGATTTACCGACCGCCAACGCCACAGGCGGCGACGGCGCGGACATCGGCGCGTTTGAGGCGCAATCCGAACCGCAGCCCGTGCCCAACCCCGTCCTCAGCGGCACCGGCAACGCCGATGCCTTTGTCGTCACGCGCAGCGGGGCCAACACCGTCGTCACGCAAAACAACGTTCAAGTGTTCATCCAGCCGACGGCCAGCACGAATTCGCTCACGCTCAATGGGCTGGGCGGCAACGATACGCTGACGATTGACGCGAGCGGCGGCAATCCGTTCCCGGCGGGCGGCATTACTTTCGACGGCGGCGCGCAGGCGGACAGCATCACGCTGCTGGGCGGCAATTTCGCCAGCGGCGTTTCGACGCCGAGCGGCCCCGGTTCCGGCAACATCGTTTACACCGGCGGCACGACGGGCGCGGCCACGCTCACTTATGCCAATCTCGAACCGATCACCGACACCAACGTCGCGGCCAATTTCACGATCAACGGCACTGCCGGAGCCGACACGATCAACGTCATCAACGGCCCCGGCGGCCCCAGCGGCACAATGCAAGTCAACAGCGGCGGCGCGCCTACGTTTGAGTTGATCAATTTCGCCAACAAGACGAACGTGACGGTGGATGCGCTTGCCGGGGCTGACGTGATCGCCGTCAACTTCACGGCGGCGGCGACAGGACTGGGCGTATTGGCCCTCAATACCGGCGCCGATGCCGACACGATTAATGTGCTGGCGACACCGGCGGTCGTCACGACGAACGTCACGAACGCCGGCGGAACGGAGACGGCCTTCATCGGCAATGCCGGCAGCGTGCAAGGTATTCTCGGCCCGGTGAATTTCGCCAATCCGCCAGACTTTACGCAATTGACGGTGGATAACTCCGCCGATGCAACGGGCCGCACGGTCACGATGACGAACTCCGCCATCACCGGGCTGGCCCCGGCGGCGCTTGGCTACGTCAATGACGACACGACGGCGCTGACCGTGCGCGGCGGAAGCGGCGGCGACACCTTCAACGTCAACGGTACCATCGGCGGTTTTCCCTCCCCCGCCCGAACAACGACGATTTTCGGCGGCGCGGGCAATGACGTCTTCAACCTAAATGCCGTTGGCACGGGGAACGCCACCAACACCTTTGACGGCGAAGCGGGCGACGACACCTTCAACGTGGCGGCGGCGCTGGCTTCGACCGTCAACATCCAGGGCGGCGCGAACAACGACACCATCAACTTCGCCAACAACGCAACACTGATGGGCGGCACGGCGAATGGCGGCAACGAGGCCGATACGTTGAATTACAACGCCTATACCACCGCAGTGACGGTCAACCTGGGCCTCGGCACGACGGGACTCAGCGCCACGCTGGACGGCTGGCAGGAAAACCCGCCGCAAACCACCATCGCCACCGGCACGGTGGCGGTCAGCAACTACAACCCGGTGACGAAGACCTT
>JANOWX010000974.1:0-8113 GCA_031418175.1 Acidobacteriota bacterium
GCAAGCAAGCCCTCCCTCACGGTCGGGCTACTGACACGTCGCAACCAACTGCAAATCGCTATAAGGCAAGTACCTTGGAATAAAGCGCCACCCTTGTAGTAACGAATTTATTCGTTACGTGGCTTTAGGTGCCGGTGAATAGGATGGAGAGAACGTATGAACAGCAATTCCACTAAAAAATTGGCGGCGCAACTAGCGCGCTGCAGCGTTGCCGCAATGCTGACGATAACGACTGCTGGTGCGGCCATAGTGCCGGCACAGCGTTTTAGCGCGGCCCAGAGCTTGAGTTCGAAGCCACTCGCGCAAGCGGCGGCTTCAGCGGCGCAGGTGCAGATGTCCTGGGGGGGAGCGTCTGCACCTGCCGTTTCGCTCAGCGCTATTTTGAATTTGAGTTTGGAGCCACGGGCACATGCGCCCGGCGCTTCAGCGTTGCAGGCGCGGCGGTCCTGGGGGGGAGCAGCCGCGCCTGTCACAACGTCTTTAACGGGTTTGGAGTCACAGGCAACCGCGCCTGTCGCTTCAGCGTGGCAGGCGTGGAGGTCCTGGGGGGGAGCAGCCGCGCCTGTCACAAAATCTTTTATGAGTTCGAGTTTGAAGCTGGGGGCAAACGCGCCCGCCGCTTCAGCGTTGCAGGCGCGGAGGTCCTGGGGGGGAGCATCCGCGCCTGTCACAACGTCTTTAACGGGTTTGGAGCCGCAGGCCGTAGTTCGTGGGAATGAACCGGCGGCTTCAGCGTCGCAGGTGCGGAGGTCCTGGGGGGGAGCATCCGCACCTGCTACACGCAATCCGGGTTGCGCGGCGGTGGCCGTGGCCGTGGGCTTCAACGACAGCGAGAACGAGGACAAAACCGGCCAGAGCAACCAAAGTAAAACCAAAGTAACAGCGCCCACTATCGCAGCGCCCACTATCGCAGCGCCCGATGACCCGCAGGTCTTTGAGTTGATGTATGAGAACTTCCGCCGCACCTACCGGCTCGGCCCTGCCGATGAAATCGCCGTGCGCGTGCGCCTGGAGCCGGATTATTCGATTGAACGCGCGAAGATTTCACCTGACGGGCGCGTCTTTCATCCGCTGCTCGGCGATGTCGTCGCGGGCGGCCTGACCGTCGAACAGTTGACCAGGAAACTGAAACAAGACTTGTTGCGCTACATCAAACAACCAGAGGTAAGCGTGCAACTGTTGGAAGCCAAGAGCGCCAAGGTCGGCGTGCTCGGCGAAGTCGGTCATCCAGGCATTTTGCCGATGGCCGGCCCGATGACGGTGCTCGACGCCATCACCCAGGCAGGCGGCTTTGCGCGCACCGGCAGCCGCAACAACGTTTCGTTGATACGGCAAAGCCAGACCGGCAAATACCAAACTTTATCCGTTGATGTGAAGAAGCTCCTGGCCGGTAAGGCCGATGCTGAAGAAAACCTGCCGCTGCAACCCGGTGACACCGTCATCGTGCACGGCAATTTCCTGAAGAAACTCGAGTATGTCACGGCGCTCACGGGCTTTACTCAATTCCTCACTTTTGTCGCCCTGACGCGTTGAGAAACAGCTTCAGACTGGTGGCGCAGAGCGCCGTCCCCGGTTGCAAACCAGTTCAAGGCAGTTCTCATTTCGGTTCCGGCCGTTACGCACGCCACGAAATCCCCGTTCCCCGGACCGGACCGCTCATTGGTGCTAAAGAAACAAAGGTTGTTGCACAACCAATTACCGACAAAAAAACAGCAACAACCTGGTTTAACTGCTTACGGCCAGCGGCAGCGTTGGCTAACTGAGACAAGCAACAACTTGTGCGTAGACCTAGATCAAAAAATCCATAGAGGCTAAGTTACAATGAAAAACTCCGAACTCCTCCTGAATACGGGGATGAGTGAGCGAGGTGTATGGGATGGGGTTGTAGAGGAACAGAACGCTCAACTAACAAATTCAACTGCTGCCACGGGTGTTGCGGCAACCGGCTTCCGTCCGCTGCCGGTTACGTCGCAAATAACCATGTCAGCTTCTAACGGCACCATCTGGCGGGTGCCGCCCAAAAAGAACAACGAAACAACCCAATTGGCGGCGCTCGTGCGCGAGCGGCTGTCAGAGATGGGGGTGCGGCAATCGGAATTCTGCCGGTTGTACCGCTTCGATCAGGGCTTGCTGTCAAAGATTCAAAACTCCGTGATCACCAATTTGAGCCTGGAGAGCGTCTTGCGTCTCTCGGTCGGCCTCTCGGTGCCGCCCCAAAAGATTTTGGCACTGATTGACCGCCCCGATTTGCACGAGCTGGTCTTGCAAGCCTACGGCAAGGAACTGGCGCAAAGTAACACTAACGCGAATTGAACTTTGCGGCATAAATAAAGGCTTCACGCGGCGTAAACCCAACGTAATGTTGACCACGCCAAGCCACTGTTAAAGGGGGGGCCCGCAGCGCTTCTGCTGAGTCGTAGCCGCTGATCGCAGGGCTCCCCCTTCAACTTTTCGTGCGTTGGGATGTGAAGAAAATATGCTGAAACAAACCGTGCTCAATTTGATGCGGGTCACTGGCGCGTTCGCTCCGTTTCGGCTGGCGAACCGGGCCAAAGTGCTGATCTTGACCTACCACCGGTTTAGCGCCCACGAGGAGCCCTACAAAACCTCGGCGCAAGCCTTTGCCGAGCACCTGGAATATCTGACTCAGCATTACCGCATCTTGCCGCTCTCTGACATCGCCGATGGCCTGGCGACGGGCCGCACGTTGCCGCCCGCGACGGCGGCCATCACGATTGATGACGGCTACCGCGATTTTTACGAAGTGGCGTTTCCGCTGCTGCTGAAACACCGCGTCCCGGCGACGCTTTACGTCGCGACCAATTTCCTTGACCGCAAGACCTGGCTCTGGACTGACAAGCTGCGCTTTTTGACCGCGCGCACCCCGGCCAGCGAAGTCGTCGCCGTCTTGAAAGGCCGCACCCAACGCTTCGCGCTCACCGATAATCTTTCGCGCTTGCTGGCGGCCGACCGGATCAACTCGATCTTGAAATCGCTCCCCAACGACCAAAAAGAAGACACCGTCAAACGCATCGCCGCCACCTTGGACGTGCTGATGCCGCCCTTGCCGCCGCACGAATTCGGCCCGCTCAGTTGGGAACAGGCGCGCGAAATGGATGCCGAGGGGATCGAAATCGGCTCGCACACCGTCACGCACCCGATCCTGCCGAACGTCACGGATGACGAAGCGCTGCAAAATGAATTGACCGCCTCCAAAGCGCGGCTCGAAGAGGTGCTGGGACGGCAGGTGCCGCTGTTCTGTTATCCCAATGGCCGCAATGATGCGCGCGTGCAACGCTACACGGCCCTGGCCGGTTATCGTTGCGCCGTCACCAATCAGCCGGGCATGAACACCGCGCATACGCCGCTGTTGGCGTTGCGCCGGATCAGCCCGCAACCCGATTTGGCGCACTTCGTCCAGAGCACCAGCGGATTCGAGCACTGGCGGAACAGTCTGGCTGGTGCTGACGCGGCCCCCACGGCCCAGCCGCTTTCGGCAGCCACGTTGGCGGCGGTTTCCAAAGAACTGACGCAGCAAGTCCGGCAAGTCTAAAAGCCAGCTATGAGTCAGATTACCGAGCAGGCATTGGCCGTTGAAAACAAGCTCCCGAAGTCTGTGGATGCCGACCCGTTGTCTGAGCAACTGGCTGAACAACGAGCCAAACAGGACGCCAACCAGGGCATTGGACAAACGGACAATGACACCAGCTTTGCCCAACGCACGTTCTGGCTTTCGGCGGCGCGGCTGGTCTCGCTGGTGCTCTCGTTCCTGCTGCCGTTCATTCTGGTGCGCAAGCTGAACACGGCGGAATTCGGTCTTTACAAACAGGCGTTTCAGATTTTGCAAACAGCGCTGGGGCTGTTGGGCTTGCAGATCAGCGGCGGCATCTACTACTTCATCCCGCGCCATCCCGGCAAGAAAGCCCAAGTGGCCATGAATGCCGTGCTCTTTTACGCCCTGCTGGGGACGGCGGTGGCGCTCTGGTTCGCGCTGCATCCGGCCTGGGTCACACAGACGTTCAAGGGCGACGGGCTGGTGCCGGTCGTGCCGCTGTTGGGTTTGGCCATCATGCTCTGGCTGATCGCTTCGGCCTTTGAGAGCGTGATGATCGCCGACAACGATGTGCGGCGCGCTTCGCTGATGACGGTGCTGCTGCAATTGGCCAAAACGGTGCTGCTGGTTTCCGCCGCCGTCTGGCAAGGCGATATTCGCACGATGGTCACGGCCGCCCTGCTTTTCGGGCTCGTGCATTGTCTGGTGTTCTTTGTTTATCTGTACCGGCGGCTGGGGCGTTTTTGGTGGCCCTTGGATGGCGCGTTGTTCCGCGCGCAACTGGCCAATGCCCTGCCCTTCGGCATCGGCGCGTTTGCGTTCAGTTGGCAGTACGACCTGCACAACTATTTCGTGATGCACTATTTCGACGCGGCGGACTATGCGGTTTATTCGACGGGTTGTTTTCAATTGCCGCTGCTGCTGGTGCTGCTGGATGCGACCGACACGATCATGATTCCCGAAATCGCGCGGCTCGAAAGCGCGGGCGAATACCGGCGCATCGCCGACACCTGGCTGGGCGCGTTGCGCACGCTGGCCTTTTGTTTTATGCCGGCCTGCGCGCTGATGTTTGTCATGCGCCACGAATTGATCGTCGGACTTTACACCGCCAAGCTCGCCGCCGCTGTACCGATCTTTGCGATTGCGTTGTTGAACACCTTGCTGCTGATGAATCTGACCGGCGCGGTCATGCGCGCTTTTGAAGACCTGAAGTTTTACCGCGTGAAACTTTACCTGTGCCTGATGCCGCTGACGGCCGCGCTGCTTTACGCGGGCGTGCGGTTCGCCGGTTTGGCGGGCGTTATGCTCGCGGTCGTGTTGGCGCGCGGCATTGATGTGACGCTGACGACGCGGCGGCTGGCGCAACGCATCGGACTGACGCGGCACGATTGGCGTTACGCGTTGCCGCTCTTGCGCATCGCGGCGGCGGCGTTGCTGGCGGCGTTGTTGACACAAGTAATGAAACCGCTGCTGCCCGGCGGGCATCCGTTGGTGACGTTTCTGGCAGGCGCGGGCGTCTTTGGCTTGGCGTATCTGCCGGCGGCGTGCGCGGCCGGCGCGGTGTCGGACAAAGAGAAAGAATGGTTGCGCGGTTTGTTTGTGAGGACGGGAGCGGTAGCGACCGGGTGGATTTGTTAGGTATCAAGCACGCCGAACCCAGTCGCTACCGCTCCCGGTACCGCACTGCAACAGCGCGTGGTGAATGAAATGACTGGAGCTTTCTTCAAACCGAAAAAATCGGCAGCGTTCTTTCGTGACACGCCGCCCCCGAGCGGACTGACTTGGCGCGCGAACGAAGCCGATTTTGCCGGGGCGTTTTTGCGCGAAAAACTGCTGCGCTTCGAGATCAAACAGGGCAGCTATCTGCTGGCGTTTATTTTCGTCTGGCTCTTCACGCTGGCCCTGTACTTGCGCCCACAGGAATTGTTCCCCACGTTCTTTGAAGCCTATCCGATCCAGTTCGCCAAACTCTTTGCGACCACCGCGCCGCTGATTTATTTCGCGTCGCGGCTGTTGGGCGGCGAAAAGCTCTTCCTCTGGGAAACCGAGCTGAAGATGGCTTTCGCCATTTTGGGGCTGGGGCTGCTGTTCTATCCGATCTCGATTGAGCCGGCGGATACCTGGAAAGAGATCAACGACCTGTATTTGAAAGTCGTGCTGATTTTCGGCTTGTTGATCGGCACGCTCGATTCGCGCCAGCGCATTTACTGGATGATGCGTGTGACGGTGCTGACGGGGTTGTGGATCGCCATTGATTCGATCCTCAAATACAAGTCCGGCGAGGTTTCACAACTCTCGAAACGCATCGAAGGCACGGTCGGCGGGATGTTTAGCAACCCGAATGATCTGGCGACGACCTTCGGCATGCTGATGCCGCTGGCGGTCGTATTGCTGGTGGTGAGCCGTGGGCCGACCAGAATTCTGTACGGCATCTGCGTCTTTGTTTTTGCACTGGCGACGTTGATTACGTTTTCGCGCGGCGGCTTCCTGTCCTTGCTGGCGGTCATTGGCGTGATGTTGTGGAAGTTCCGCAAACGCCACAAAGCGATTCCCTATGTCGCCGCGCTAATGCTGGGCGGGACGCTCTTTCTCAGTGTGCCCGGCGGACTCGGCGAACGCTTGTGGACTATCGTCAAGCCTGATTCCGATTCGACGGGTTCGGCGCAAGAACGCCGCGACATTCTGAAACGCGGCGTCGTGACGTTTGCCCGCCACCCCGTCACCGGCATTGGATTGGGCACGTTCCACATCATCTCGATCAAGGAACGGCGCGCGCACAACTCGTACCTGGAGATCGCGGCGGAACTAGGCACGCTGGGCTTATTGGCCTATCTGATCCTGCTCTTCAATCCGCTGAAGGCACTTTGGAAGATCGAGTCTGAGACGGTCAGCGCGCGCGACCAGCGCGATTTTGAAAATTATGTTTTGAGCGTCGGCTTACAAGCGACCCTGGTCGCCTATTACGCCAACAGCTTTTTTGCTTCGATTCAGTATCAGTGGTTTGTCTACTTCCCGCTGGCCTATGCCGTAGGTTTGCGGCGCATTTACCAACGGGAACAGGCGATCCGCGAACAAGTGGAAGCGCCCGCGCATCTCGCCGATTTCCACGTCGGCGATGAAGACAAAGGCACCTTCTGGAAAACCCGTTACCCCGCACACGTTTTCCAGGAACTAGACCAACGCGAGACTGAAAGACAGACAAGGCGAACCGAAGCCGGTTCTTCTCCACTCGCCCGGCCTGACACTGCGTCTCAAGACCCGACTCCGGCTACCCAAAGACAGTTGCCACCCCCGTCCACGAACGGCTAGGCAGCAGGAGTTCGCTATGACTGTTGTATTGCTTGCGCAGATTATTTTCTTCGGCGCCTTGGCGCTGCTGGTGTACACCTACGTCGGCTATCCGGTCTTGATGTTTGTCTTGAGCCGCGTTTATGCCTTGCCAGTCAAACGCGTCAACATCTTCCCGCGCGTTTCGATGGTCATCGCCGCGCATAACGAAGAAGCCGACATCGCCGCCAAGCTCGAAAACGCGCTCGCGCTGGATTACCCGCGCGAGAAGTTCGAGATTGTGGTCGCCTCTGATTGCTCATCCGACCGCACCGACGAAATCGTCAAAAGCTATGCCGCGCGCGGCGTGAAGCTGTACCGGCAGGAACAGCACTGCGGCAAAACCATCGCCCAGAATTCGGCAGTCAAAGTCACCAACGGCGAAATCCTGCTCTTCTCTGACGCCACGACGATGTATCGCCCCGATGTGGTGCGCAAGATCGTGCGCCCCTTCGCCGACCCCACCGTCGGCTGCGTCGCCGGGCAATTGATTTACGAAGATCGCACGGCCACGGTCGTGGGTGATGGCTGCAAGTCGTATTGGGGCTACGAAAAGCTGATCAAACAATGCGAGAGCGCTGTTTGCTCGTTGATCGGCGTCAGCGGCTGTCTGTATGCCGTGCGCCGTAGCTGTCATCAGAAACTGGCCAACGACATGATTGACGATTTCGTCATCGCCACCGAGATTCGCTTGCAAGGCTTGCGCACGATTTATGAACCGGAAGCGATCTCGCTGGAAGACACCAACAAGAAAGGTAAGGACGAATTTCGCATGCGCGTGCGCGTGATCCAGCAAACGTTCAGCGCCTTGCAGCGCTACAGCGAAGTGCTGAGTCTGCAAAAACACGGGCTCTACGCCTTCCAAATGATCTCGCACAAAGTAATGCGCTATCTGGTACCGGCCTTTTTGCTGCTGACGTTGCTGGCGAATGCATTGTTGGTGCGCGAGCATTTGCTTTATAGCGTCACCTTCTTTGCCCAGCTTGCCTGTTACCTGCTGGCCGCGCTCGGCTGGCTCGGCGACAAGCTGGGGCTGAAGCTGGGCTCGTTCGCGCTGCCCTACTATTTCGTGCTGGCGAATGCGGCGATTGTGCGCGCGTTCGTCAAATACATGCGCGGCGAATCGCGCGTGGTCTGGCAATCGGTGCGCGACAACAAATTGCCGGCGGAGGCAAAAGCCAGTCAAACGGCTTGAGCGTGGTTTGGGACAGTACCGCGCGCGTCAGCAAGCGG
>JANOWX010000975.1:0-10663 GCA_031418175.1 Acidobacteriota bacterium
CCGCTTGCTGACGCGCGCGGTACTGATTCAGGCCTCCACTTTGAAATTCGGGTCAGGCGTCAGCAGCACCTTGACGGCTTCCTGCGAGCGCACCAGTTCAAAGCCATGCTCGAAATTTTCCAACAACACCGGCTGGCGCGCGATGATCTTTTCGAGCTTGGCTTTCAAGCCCGACTTATCCGCCGCCAACAGATCGAGCATCGTGTACCAGGTCTCGAACATGCGGCGGCCAAAGATGCCGCGCATCGTCACGCCTTTCCAGATGACGTGATTGCCGATGTCAAAGCCGGTGAGCGGGCGCGACGGAATGCCGAGCAACATGATCGCGCCGCCGTTTTTGACCAGCTTGCCCGCGTCGTTGTAGGCCGCCGCCGAACCGCTCATTTCCAGCACCACGTCAACGCCGCCGCCGTGTTCGTTGGCGCTGCGCTCAAACAGTTCGGCCTTCTGGCCGGGCGCACTCTGGTCGTTCGTATCGAAGCAGAAATCCGCGCCCATCTCTTTAGCGATGGCAAAGCGTCTGGCCAGACGGCCCGCGTCAATGCCGCCGCTGCTGAGCGAAAAATCGGTCACGTAAATGCGCGTCGCGCCCAGCGCCCGCGCCACCGCCGTCGCCATCATGCCTTGGGTGCCGCAACCTAAAATCGCAACCGTCTTGCCAGAGACATCGCCTTCCATCACGGTGTGCACGGCGTTGCCCAGCGCGTCTAGGAACGCGCCGAAACGCGGCGGGATCAGCGCCTTGCCGCCGAAGCGTTCGAGGTTGATCAGGTTTTCAAACGGCACGCAGACGTATTCAGCAAAGGTGCCGTCGAGATGCACGCCTTTGATCTGGACGTTCTGGCAGACGTGTTTGCGTCCGGTCATGCATTGGTGGCAATAACCGCAAGCGACGTGCATTTCGCTGGTGACATAATCGCCGACGCTGACCAAAGCGCGCGGCACGCCTGCGCCAATCTCTACGACCTCGCCGCAAAACTCGTGGCCGATGACCAATGGTTGATAACGGTTCAACTCGCCGCCCAGCAAGCGCAACATCTCGTCGCGTATGCCCTGGCGAGTGTCCGAGTGATAAATGCCGAAATCGGTGCCGCAAATCCCCGCCGCAAAGACGCGGATTTTGACTTCCGCCGGATGCGGCTGGGGTTCGGGCGCGTCGGCAATGTAGCGCAAGCCCGCTACATCAAGCTTGTCTTTTCTTAGGGCTTTCATGAATGTACCTATGAATTCCTTCTGGCAGCTCTAGTGTCTACTTCACTTCGCTGGCCTCGATGCCATCCTGACGCAAGACGTGCAAAAGCTGCTCGATTTGCTCGCGTCCGCGTGTTTCCAGGGTTAAATCAATCTCGACGCCGCCGACTTCCAAGTCAGAAAAGGCGCGGTTGTGTCCGACTTCCATGATATTGCCGCCCACTGCGGCCACGTGCTGGCAGATGCGGGCGAGTTCGCCGGGCCGGTCGCGCACGATCGTCCGCACTCGCACCAGGCGGCCATCCTTCGCCAAGCCGCGCTCGATGATCTTGGTCAGCAGGTTCGGATCAATGTTGCCGCCGCAAATAATGACGGCGACGTTTTTGCCGGCGAGGTGGGCGAGTTTATTGAATAACAACGCGGCCAGGCCCGCCGCGCCGCCGCCCTCGACGACGGTCTTTTCGATTTCGAGCAGCTTCAGAATCGCGCTCGAAATCTCGCCTTCGGTGACGGTGACGATTTCATCCACGTACCGCTGGACGATTGCCAACGTGCGTTCGCCCGCGCGTTTCACCGCCAGGCCATCGGCGATGGTTGGCTGGCCCGCCACTTCGACCACGTGCCCTTGTTCCACCGCCGCTTTCATCGAAGGCACATAGGCCGGTTCGACGCCGATGATGCGAATGTTGGGGCGCATGGTTTTGAGCGCCACGGCGATGCCGCTGATCATCCCACCGCCGCCGATGGGCACGACGACCGCATCGAACTTGACGGGTTCGTCCAGCAATTCCAATCCGATCGTGCCTTGCCCGGCGATGATGGCGTCGTCGTCAAAGGCGTGCACAAAGGTGTAGCCGTGTTGCTGCGCCAGTTCAGTCGCGCGCACAAAGGCTTCGTCGTAATTTGTGCCGTGCAGGATGACTTCGCCACCGAGGTCAAGGGTGTTGGAAACCTTGATGAGCGGCGTCGGTTTGGGCATGACGATGACCGAACGAAGGCCCAGCCGCGTGGCGTGATAGGCGACGCCTTGCGCGTGATTGCCCGCGCTGGCGGCGATCACACCGGCGGACTTTTCGGCGTCGGTGAGTTGCAACAGTTTGTTGAGCGCGCCGCGTTCCTTGAAGCTGCCGGTCATTTGCAGGTTTTCGAGCTTGCAATAGATTTGGGCGCCGCACAGTTTGCTCAGCGTGACCGAGTGCGGGCAAGGGGTGTGATAGATGGCCTGGCCGAGGCGTTCGCGCGCGGCCTGAATATCGGCGATGGAGATCATAGTGGCGCTAGACGTATCACATCCACGTGAAGGCTGCCAAGTTGAATAGGCCGCTCAGGATTTGGCGAGCAGCGCCGGAAAAACTTTTACGTCCTGCGAGCGTTCCAGCGGCGCAATCAGCACGGCATCCGGCGTATCCACCACGACCAGCCCTTCCACGCCCAGCAACGCTACTTTGCGGCCGGTGGAAGAAAAGACCAGATTGTTTTTCGCCTCTGACACCAGCGCATCGCCCAACAGCAGGTTCCCTTGCGCGTCGTATTCGCTCGCGCGCAATTCATAAAGCGCCTGCCAACTGCCGACATCGCTCCAGCCAAAATCGGCTTTGAAGACATAGATCGGCTGGCGCGTCTTTTCCATCACGCCGTAATCAATCGAGACCGATTCCAACCGCCCGTACACGCGCTCGACCACCGTGTCATAGGCCGGCGTGCCGATGGCCAATTCGATTTCGAGCAAGCCGGCGTATAGCGCGGGCATGCAGCTTTCGATCTCTTGCAGGATGGTGCGCGCGGTGAAAATGAAAATGCCGCTGTTCCAAAAATAAGCGCCGCTCGCCAAATAGCCCAGCGCCGTTTCGTAATCCGGCTTCTCGACAAAGCGCTCGACCTGGTAATACGGCAAGCCGTTGGTTGCGCCCTGCGCCGCGCCCGCCTGAACGTAGCCGTAGCCGGTTTCAGGCCGCGTCGGTTGAATGCCCAGCGTCACGATGGAGCCGTTGCGCGCGGTTTCAGCCGCCGCTTGAATCGTCGCGCTGAACGTTGCGACATCGGCGATGAAATGATCGGCGGGCAAAATGATGACGGGTTCGTCCAAGCCGTATTGCCCTTGCTGTTTAACGTGCAGCGCGGCCAGCCCGATGCACGCGGCGGTGTTGCGGCCAAAGGGTTCGACTAAGACTTTGACTGGTTGCGCGCCGACCAGCTTGTACGTCAGTTCGGCGTGCACGCTGCCGACGACGACGCCGATGTGGTCGTGGGGCGCGAAGCGTTCGGCCCGCGCGATGGTTTCAGCCAGCATCGAACGGTCGCTGGTGATGTTTAGAAATTGCTTGGGGTAATGCGCGCGGCTGGCCGGCCAGAAGCGTGTGCCGGAACCGCCCGCCATAATGATGGCAAACATCAGTGGTCGTTTACTCCTCTCAGACTATCGCATTAGTTTTCATCCGCCAGAATGGCGGCCATGTCTTGCGCGGTGTGTAAGACGCGAACGATGTCGAGCGCATCAGCAAACACCAAATAGAAGATCAGGTACTTTTCAAAGCCTTTCACAGGCCAGCGGCGCAATCCAAAAAGCGTTGGGTTGTTGGATGGTTGTGCAACGCCGAGGTAAGGCATTTGGGCGAGACGCGTGAACGTGTCTTCGTAGGCGTCAACAAAGCGGACGGCAAGCGCAGGGTTATCCTGGCCTAAGTAGTAAGCACAATCGGCAAGATCGGCTCGTGCTTGCGCTCTGCGAAAGACCTTCATGCATTTACTTCCCGTTGGCCGCCAGCCGCTCCAACACCTCGCGTTTGACTTCTTCCAACTCGGCTTTGGTCAACAACTCCGGCGGGCCGGAATTGATTCCTTCGAGCAGTAAGGCTTCCAACTTCTCTTGCGCTTTACGCCGCTGATCGGCCAAGACCAACGCGCGAAAATATTCGTTCACGTCCGTATAGCCATCGGCACGGACGCATTCATTGACAAAAGTGTTTAACGGGGCAGGCAGTGAAATGTGCAACGTCTCCATAATCGGAATCTCCTTGCGCGGCAGTATAGCCACAAGCCGCAAGATGCAAAACCCGTTTCCAGCAAGCGCAACGTTGGCCTTCCGCGCATTCGGCGCTATGATGCGCGCGGCCCTTGCGCAGTTACGCCAACGGCCAATGCCAGTTTCCCCTCGGAGGTTTTGCCATGCTCTTCAAAACGCTCAGCGCCGCTGTTTACGGCATTGACGCTGAATTGGTCGAAGTCGAAGTTGACCTGACGCCGCGCCCCGGCGATTCGCAGGGCGAGACCATGGTCATCGTCGTCGGTCTGCCCGATCTGGCCGTGCGCGAGAGCCGCGAACGCATCCGCGCCGCCATCACCAACAGCGGTCTCTTCTTTCCGGTTTACAAAACGACGATCAACCTCGCGCCCGCCGACATCAAAAAAGAAGGCTCGGCCTTCGATCTGCCTATCGCTGTCGGCATTCTCGGCGCGAACGGCGATTTGAAACGCGAACATCTGGATGACACCTTGCTGGTCGGCGAACTGGCGCTGGATGGGCGCATCCGCGCGATTCGCGGCGCGCTGCCCATCGCCGTTGCCGCCAAGCGCAAAGGCATCAAACGCCTGTTGCTGCCGACGGAAAACGCCTGCGAAGCCGCCGTGGTCAGCGGCGTGGATGTTTACCCAGTCAACACGCTGCGCGAAGTCGTCGCGCTGCTCAACAGCGAACCGCCGCCCGATCCGTTGCGCGTGGACATCGAGGCGCTGTTTAACGCCGCCGATCAATACGCCGAGGATTTCAGCGAAGTGCGCGGCCAGATGCACGCCAAACGCGCGCTCGAAGTCGCCACCGCCGGCGGCCACAACATCCTGATGATCGGCCCGCCCGGCTCCGGCAAGACCATGCTCGCCAAACGCATCCCGACCATCCTGCCGCCCATTACGTTTGAAGAAGCGCTCGAAACGACCAAGATTCACAGCGTCGCGGGCTACACCGACGCGCGCGGACTGTTGACCATTCGCCCCTTCCGTTCGCCGCACCACACCATCAGCGATGCCGGGTTGATCGGCGGCGGCGCGATCCCCCGCCCCGGCGAAGTCAGCCTCGCGCATCACGGCGTGCTCTTCCTGGACGAATTGCCGGAGTTTGAAAGGAATGTGTTGGAGGTGCTGCGCCAACCATTGGAAGACCAGAAAGTCACGATCAGCCGCGCCGCAATGTCGCTGACATTTCCAGCGAGTTTTATGTTGGTCGGCGCGATGAATCCCTGTAATTGCGGGTATTTTGGCGACCCGACGCACGAATGCCGCTGCTCGCCGATGCAGATTCAACGCTATGTCTCGAAAATCTCAGGCCCGCTGCTCGACCGCATAGACATTCACATTGACGTGCCCGCTGTGAAGGTGAGCGAGTTGTCGGCGAAAGAAAACGGCGAGGGTTCGGCTTCGATTCGCGCGCGCGTGTTACAAGCGCGGCAACGTCAGCAACAACGCTTCGTGGGCGAACACGTCTTTTGCAACGCCCAGATGCCGCCGCGCCTGATTCGCAAATACTGTCAATTGGAACCGCCGACACAACAGATGCTGGAACGCGCAATTTTGAAACGCGGCTTGTCGGCGCGCGCCTATGACCGCATCATCAAAGTCAGCCGCACCATCGCCGACCTCGACGACCACGACCACATCGGCGAAGCCCAAATCGCCGAGGCCGTGCAGTACCGTACTTTGGATCGCAACTTCTGGATGTGAGTGATGAGCCGCAAAAAAGCGCAAAAGACGCAAAACTGGTTTGAAACCGTTTGCGTCTTTTGCGCTTTTTTGCGGCTAGTCGCACTCGCAAGTATCAATCATGTGGATTGACAGAACCGCTGATCGGTTTGCGCGTCGTTTCGCCGGTGCGAATCACAGTCAGGCCTTCTTCGACTTCGCCGTGCGGGCGCGGGATGACGTGGACGCTGGTGACTTCACCAATCTTGCGCGCGGCGGCACTGCCCGCGTCCACGGCGGCTTTGACCGCGCCGACTTCGCCGCGCACGATGGCGGTGACGAGGCCCGCATCCACTTTTTCATAGCCGACCAGTGTGACGTTGGCGGCTTTGACCATCGCGTCGGCGGCTTCGATCATGGCCACGAGGCCGCGACATTCGATCATTCCAAGTGCTTCCATAATTTCCTCATTGCTTCAGGCGATGAATATCAGGCGGCGACTAATTTGCTCACCCCTCACAATCATACATAGCTTTTTTCGTAATCGTATTTATCGGCCAGCGCAATCGCCTCATCCACCGCCGCGAGTGGAATCCGATAGCCTTCCGCTACCTGCTGGCGCGTCTCGCCCAGTTTCAACCAGGCCACAATCATTGCCGCGTCAATGCGCGTGTTCTTGATCGTCGGACGCCCGCCGCAGACTTGCGGCTGAATCACGACGTATTCGCCCAGCGGGTAATACTCGATCACTTCGCCGTTGATCTCTTCTTGTACTAGCTCGCGGCCTGCGACGCGGGTGCGTTGTTGGCGCGTTTGAACTGTCATTGGTTTGCACCTTCCTTTACAGCTTTGCAAAACGGCGGCATTCTAACCGCACGTCCGGCAAAATGGGAACTCGACTGCGAGGCGGGGCGTAACGCTCAATACACCTGTAAAGACAATCCTATCCGCAACAACTCAGGAGGGCTGACAAATGAGCGCAGAAATGGGCGGGATGTATGACGTGAACAGCGTCGCCGAACACGAGGTTGTGCGTCTGGTGCCGGGCGACATCGAAACCGTGCGGCGGCGGTTGTGCGAAGCGCTGGAACAGTTGGGCTATCGCGTGCTGGATGAGAACCCCTTGCGCGCGCGCCGCCGGGCCAGTGGCTGGGGCCAGAGCGGCTGTACGACCAACGTGCTGGACTATCCGATCACGCTTCAAATCGGGCTGAAAGCCATCAGCCACAACACCACGCGCGCGACCTTTGATTACACGGTTAAAAATCCGATGGTGTTCGAGGGCGACCGCCACACGCTGAGGCGCGAGGCCGAAGCCTTGATCGCCCTGGCGGTGGCGCGCGCTACGTCCGCCGCTTGCGTAGCCTGCGGAGCGGAAGCCATCGCGGGTGCGCGCTTCTGCCGCCAATGCGGCGCGCCCAATGCGGCGTCCGAACCGGCGGAGTTGGAGGTCTTGCGGCTGACGGCCAATTCGCGCGCGGCTTATCTTTCGTTGCTGAGCGGCGGACTGCTCTGGCTGGCCGCTGTGGCAGTGGCCTCGCTCTTTTTTCTGCTCGATCCGGACGCCGAGAAATTTGCCAAGCGGGTCAGGGTGATTATGCTTCTCGCCGGTTTGCTGGCCACCTGCGGATTACCGCTGCTCATAGGCGGGTTCTGGCGTTTGCACAGCATGCTTGCTATACAGGATGACCCAGTCGAACAGCCAGCTACGCCACGCCGGGCGGTGCCGGTGCCGAATACGGCGTCGTTGCTCGCGCCAGCCAAGGCCGCCGCGCTGCCGCCGCATCTCGTCAGCGAGCAGGAAGTCTTTCACTCGATCACCGAAGGCACGACCGATTTATTGCCGCAGGAAAAGCCGCGCGGCCAAGCGGCTGAAGCTTGAGGCGAACGCGAATGACCGTACCAAACATTGCGCAACTGAATTTGTGTGAGCTTGGAGGAAAGGTTTTGCGGCTCTGCCGCCCGATGTGCGGAAGGTCTGTGACCTTCCGGCCACGCCCGCCCTTTTTCTCAGGGGCTACGCCCCAGATTCAGGGGCGTAGCCCCTGAAGAAAGGAGAAGCCCCTGCGGAAGGTCACAGACCTTCCGCACATCAGGCGGCAGAGCCGCAGAGAAACACTATACCCACAGACTGGCTCGTAATACCAAAAACAAAGCGGGCGCGCGACTCTCAAAGCCACGCGCCCGCTTTTCATTGCCCAAGTTCCATTTGTGTTCCGGGCCGTTATTGGCCGGCCGGCTTGGCGAACTTCGCGTCCTCAATGGCGACGTTGTGTTTGACTTCGGTGAGCTTGATCGTGACGGCGAAGGCGGGCGTATTCTGTTTCATCGTGTGAAAGACCTGCACGCCGTCCACCGCGCGGTAATCTTCAAACGTGGTTTCAATAGCCATCTTGCCTTGCGGGCTTTCGCGTTCGGTGTCGTGGCGCAACAACAACCCCGTCGCCGCGTCGAAGTAGTATTTCTCCGGCGAGCCCTCGGCGGGCGTGGCTTCGACCACTATGGTTTCGGCGCCGCCAACCTTCTCTTTGCCTTTGACGACGAGTTGTTTGTAGAGTTCTTTCATCTTGATGTCTTTGAAAAACTCCGCGTCGAGTTTGGTCGCGGCCAGTTCCTCACCGCTCATTTCGCGCATGCCGCTCATCGGGTCTTGCGCCCAGCCTTTCGCCCCGTCAAAGCCGTTGCGAATCTCGCCGAACCCGGCGATTTCGATTTTAGACCCGGCTTTATTGGGCGCTTTGCTGAAGGCTTCAAAGGTGCCGCTCGCGCCCATCGCGGGCAAATCAAAGCTGCCTTTAGCCGTGCGGCTGGTCAGCTTCATGATCGCGTCCTTGCCGCCGAGCGCGGCGACGTATTTCTCAAGCACCTTGTCCACCGACGGCAAATCAGCCGTGGCCGGTTTGGTCTCGGGCTTCGCGCCTTCGATTTTCGTTTGGGCCTGGGCTTGCGCCTGGGCCAGCGCCAGACTGGCGGCAAACATCAGCACACAACAGATCATTGCTAAACGTTTCATCACTCTTTTTCCTTTCATGGTTAAGCGGCAGCGGCGTTGGGTAAACGCGCGCGGCCAACAACAGGACAGTTAATGGGGAAATGACAACTCACTTGCCGGCTGCTTTTGTAACTGGACGTGCACGCTTCTGCAACGCCACAACGGCGGCCTCCAGCGGCAAATCACGCCCGGCCAGCAAACCGGCGCGGGTCAGCTTGCTTTCCAAATCGGGCAGCACCCCGCGCCCTTCGATCAAGGTGCCTTTGGGCGTTTTGAAATCGCCGATGGCGTATTGAAAGACGGCGCCGGTCGGCAGCTTCTGAAAGACCGACGGCAAGGCCGCGCCCACACTGCGTTCGCCGACGATCACGGCGCGGCCCAGTTCCTGCATCCCGCTGGCAAAGACTTCGCTGGTCGAAGCGCTCGCGCCATCCAGCAAGATCGCCACCGGGCCGCTGTACATCAGCGCCTGCGGAAAGACCGCAAAGTTGGTGTACCCGCTACGCATCTGCATCTTGCCCAGCGAGGTTTCCTTTTCAAACAGGTGGCCGCCTATGCCCGACGCCATTCCACCAATGCCGCCCGGATTGCCGCGCAAGTCAAAAATCAAACCTGGCGCGTCTTCCAACTCACGAATGGCCGCGCGAATCTTCGGCATCAACGGCGTGACCCAGATGTTGAAGCGTATGTAGGCGTGGCCGCTGGGCAAACGTTTGGCTTCAAATTCCATGCGCTGCGGCGGGAAGTTGCCGAAGGCGGGCGAGTATTCGCCGTTGACGCGGTCGCGCGTCAGGTTGGCCGCGCGCGGTTGATTGGCAGTGTCCAGGTAAAGCAATTTCAAACTGCTGCCGGGTGCGCCATTCAAACGCCCCAGAATCAGGCGCTCCGTGCGCAACCGTTTGATGCTTGCGGATTCGGGGCTCTTGCTTAGCTTCTGAATCAATTGCGCCACGGGCGTGTCGCCGATTTGTTGCAAAGCAAAACCGGGACGCAAACCGGCGCGGGCGGCGGCGGAGTCCGGCTTGACGCGGCTGATGAAGGCTTGCGCGCCAAGCAGCTTGACCTCGACGCCGATTTCACCGGCAGCGGGTTGGTGGTCTTCGTCATCAACCAGGGGGACGGCCTCGGGCGGGATGATGGCGAAATGCGATTGATGCAATTCGTTGAGCATCTGCTGCAACAACGTATAAAACTCGGCAGCGCTCTTGGCCGCGGCAGCCAAGGGCGCATACTTCACGCGCACCTGTTCCCAATTGACGCCGCCGAAGGTTGGATCGAAATGTTTCTCGTTAACCGTGCGCCAGACCATGTCAAAGGTCTGCTGCCGCAACTCGGCGCTGATCGTCAGCGGCGCACGCGCGGCTACGATTGCACTTGAGGTTTGGGCCGCTTGCGCGTGCGGTTGAATGGTGGCGGCTAACCCGGCCAGGGTTAGCCGCGCGAGCTTAAGAATAGCTTTGTACTTCATCTTCGGATTTGTCAGCTTGGTCATTGATGCCTGGGCTTGCGTTGCGCCCCGATGTCATTGCCTTATGCGATACGGTATTTGGTGGCGCGCGCGATTATACCTTACGAACCGTTGGTTTGGATGTTCTGGATTTATAGAGGCAGCGCGCGCGAAAAAGGATTGCGCGAACGCAGAAAAAACTGCCGCGCTTGATCTGGACGACCCGACAATCGCCTTTTGCTTCAAGTGTCACTGACCTAATTTTGCCAGCCCGAACGCGCCGCAACAGCGTATTGATTTAGCCTGCAAACTGGATTAGCATCCGCGCTGCGTTGTAGCGTATAACCCTTGATTCAACGCGG
>JANOWX010000976.1:0-26810 GCA_031418175.1 Acidobacteriota bacterium
CGGCAATGACCCAGGCCAGTGGCGGACGGACGTGCCGACCTTTGCCAAGGTGCGTTACCGCGAAATTTACCCCGGCATTGATCTGGTCTTTTACGGCAACGGGCGGCAGGTCGAGTACGACCTGATTGTCGCGCCCGGCGCCGATCCCAACGTCATCAAACTGGCAGTGACCGGCGCGGATGAATTGCGCGTGACTGACGACGGCGCGTTGCAGTTGCAAGACGAACCGGGCGGATTGCGCTTTCGCGCGCCGGTCGTCTATCAGCAAACGTCCAACGGGCGCAGCGAACTGGCCGGACGTTACGTGCTGAGCGGGGCGAATGAAATCAGCTTCGCGGTGGATGAGTACGACGCGCGGCTGCCGTTGGTGATTGATCCGGTGATCATTTATTCGAGCTATCTGGGCGGCAACAACAATGAAACCGGCGGGCGCGTCATCGTGGATAACAGCGGCAACGCCTATCTGGCGGGCTTCACCGCTTCCACCAATTTCCCCACCGTGAATCCGCTGCAAGCCAACCACGGCGGCGGGGGCCGCGACGCCTTTATCGCCAAGCTGAATGCGGCGGGTTCGGCGCTCATCTTTTCCACCTATCTGGGCGGCAATGGCGACGACGGCTGTTTCGGCGGCTTCGGCGTGGACGCGGCGGGCAACATCTACGTCGCAGGGCCGGCGACTTCGACCAATTTCCCGACGACGGCCAGCGCGTTTAGCACGACGAACACAGGCTCGTATGATTCCTTCCTCGCCAAGCTCAATCCGGCGGGCAATGCGTTGCTCTATGCAACTTACTTCGGCGGCAGTGGCGCGGAGATTGGCCGCGATCTCGCCGTGAACGACGCGGGCCTTGTCTGGATCAGCGGCATTACGAATTCAACCAACCTGCCGGTTAAAAATCCATTGCAAGCCACGAACGCGGGCGGGCTGGATGAATACGTCGCCAAGTTCGACACGACGCTGTCGGGCATGAATTCGCTGTTGTATGCCACCTACTTCGGCGGCGGCGGCGAGGACGGCGGCGGCGGTTTGAGCACCGGCGATGCCATGGCGGTGGACGCGGCGGGCAACATCTACATCGGCGGGCCGACCACTTCGACCAATCTGCCGGTGGCGAATGCCTTTCAACCCAACAACGGCGGCGGCAGCGACGGTTTTGTGGCGAAGATCAATGCGGCAGGCAATACGCTGCTCTATTCAACTTATCTGGGCGGCACGGCGGAAGAACTGATCGTCGCGCTGGCCGTGGATGCGGCGGGCAGCGCCTACGTTTCCGGGCGCACGGCCTCGACTAACTTTCCCACCAGAAATCCGGTGCAACCGGCGAATGGCGGTTTCTTCGATGCCTTCATCACCAAGTTCAGCCCGGCGGGTTCGGCGCTGGTGTATTCGACCTACCTCGGCGGCGACAACGCTGAGTTCGGCCTCGATATCGTCGTGGATGCGGCGGGGAATGCTTACGCGGCGGGCGCGACCGCTTCGACGAATTTCCCGCTGACCGGCGCGGTGCAACTCAATTATGGCGGCGGCGCGAACGATGCCTTTGTCACGCAGTTGAACGCGACCGGCACGGCGCGGCTGTTTTCGACCTATCTCGGCGGCGACGGCAACGACGTGGCGCAAAGCCTGACGGCGACGAACGACGGCAACATCTACGTCACGGGCGTCACCGATTCGACCAACTTCCCGACGATCACCGGCATCCAGCCGAACCTGAGCGCGTTTCAGGACGCCTTCATCACCAAGCTGGGCGGACAGCAAAGCCTGTTTTCCTTGCTCGAGATCAGGGCGAATCGCGGCGGCGACATCGGCACGGCGACGAGCGTGATCTTCGGCACGGGGATGCAAAATGGCGCGACGGTCAAGCTGATGAAAACCGGCTCGCCCGACATCGTGGGCGAATTCGTGACGGCCTATGAATTCGGCAACCGGATGAATGCGACCTTTGATCTGACGGGCAAGGCGCGTGGAGTTTATGACGTAGTCGTGACGAATCCAGGTGGCCAGTCGCGCACGCTGACCGCTGCGTTCACGGTCGAAGAAGGGCGCGCGCCGCAACTGCACAGCGAGATTCTGGGGCATTTCTTTTTGCGCGCCGGGCGCAATCAAACCTACACCATCGTGACCAGCAATCGCGGCAACGTGGATGCTTTCGTCGTGCCGGTGCGCGTGTCCGTGCCTGATTTCATCACGCTAACGCCGGGCTTTGAGGTCATCAATCCACCGCAACCAGCAGGTATCCCGCCCGTGGATTTCAGCCAAGCACCGTTTACATCGCGCATTGATACACGTAACGAAGGCGTGATCTTGCTGCCGTCGGTTCCGGCAGGCAGCGTGCGGATGGTGACGGTAAAGTTGCTGGCGGCAGATGTGTTCAACCTGGCGCATACCAACTTCACCTTGACCGCGACGCCAGGTAGGCCGCTGGTGACGACCGTGTCCAGCGCGCCGCGTCCCGCCAATGCGCCGCTTGGGCCAACCGCGCCGCAAGCCACCGGCTTTTCGGTTTCGCCCGAATGCTTACAGGCTTCCGTCAACCTGGGGTTTAATTGCGCCAGCGTGCTCATCCCCGGGGCGAGTTGCGCGAATCAAGTTCGCGCTTTCGCCGCGAATGCGTATACGTCGCTCGCCCTTTCCGCCGCTGATTCGCGCACCGGAGCAAGCGACATCGCGGGCGTTTACAGCGGCATTGCCTGGGGCGGGGCAGCGACGCTGTTATCCTGCGTGACGCCAGTCGGCACTTTTATCTCTATTTTTCAATGTACAACGTCGGCAATTAACTTTTTCGATGATTGCTTCGGCAACGGCGGCGGTGGCGCGAGCAAGCAAGGCCAGGTCGTCGTCTCCGGCGATCCCAACCTGAAGCTTGGGCCCGACGGCGCTGGCCCGCAACATTACATCAGCACGCAACATCCGCTGCCTTACGCCATCCTCTTCGAGAACAAACCCGAAGCCAGCGCCGCCGCGCAAGACGTAGTCATCACCGATCAACTCGATCCGGCCAAAGTCGAATTGAGCACGTTTGAACTTGGCGCCATCGGCTTTGGCACCCGGCTGGTCACGCCGCCGCCGGGCAGCAAGACCTTCAGCACCGACGTTGACCTGCGCCCGCAAATGAACCTCTTCGCGCGCATCAACGCCAGTCTCAATCAAAGCACCGGCTTGATTACCTGGACCTTCGCTTCGATTGATCCGGCCACCGGGCAACCGACGACCGATCCGGTCGCGGGCTTCCTACCGCCGAACGTCACGTCGCCGCAGGGCGAAGGCCGCGTGCTGTTCACCGTCGCGCCCAAAGCGGGTTTGCTCACCGGCACGACGATCACCAATCAGGCGCGCATCGTGTTCGACGTGAACCCACCAATAGACACGCCCGTCTGGAGCAACACGATTGACATCACCCCGCCCGCGAGCCAGGTCACGGCGCTGCCCGTGAATTCCTGCGCCAGCTTCAACGTGCAATGGTCGGGCAGCGATCCCGATTCAGGCATCGGCGGCTTTTTGATTTACGTGTCTGACAACGGCGGGCCGTACACGCTCTTCCGTTCGACCACCGCCACGTCGGCCTTTTTCATCGGCGAGCAGGGCCACACCTATCGCTTCTACAGCATCGCCAGCGACCGCGCGGGCAACTTTGAAGCGAACCCAAGCGCGCCGCCCGACACGCAAACCACCGTCAACACGACGATCAGCCTCGCGCCCACCGCGCACAACATCGCGGGCATTGGCGGCAACGCCAGCACCAACGTCACCGCGCCCGGCGGTTGCGCGTGGGCGGCACTGAGCAACGTGCCGTGGATCGCCATCACCAGTGGCGCGAGCGGCGCGGGCAACGGCACGGTCATCTTCACCGTTGCGCCGAACGTAGGCCCCGCGCGTGGCGGCACGCTGACCGTGGCCGGCCAAACCGTCAGCGTTCAGCAAGCGGCGCAAAGCTGCACCTTCAACGTCGCGCCCACCAGTGCCAACTTCAACGCCGGTGGCGGCAATGGCAGCAGCAACGTGACGACGACGGTCGGTTGCGCCTGGCCCTCGGCCAGCGATGCAACTTGGATCACGCCGGTGAACGTGACCGGCACGGGCAGCGGCGCGGCCAATTACAGCGTCGCCGCGAACACCGGCCCCGCGCGCACCGGGACGCTGACCATCGCCGGACAGACCGTCACCGTGATGCAAACGTCGGGTTGCGTCTATTCAATCAACCCCACCAATCAAAACTTCCCGGCCAGTGGCGGCACGGGCAGCACCACGGTCACTACGCCCGGCGCTTGCGGCTGGCTGGCGGTGAGCAATGCGCCGTGGCTCACGATCACCTCCGACGTGAATGGCATGGTCGCCTTTGCGGTGGCCGCCACCAATGGCCCCGCGCGCATGGGCACGCTGACCATCGCGGGCCAAACCTTCACTGTCAATCAAGCTGCCGGCGCTGGCTTGCAATTCTTCCCGCTGCCGCAGCCGGTGCGCCTGCTCGAAACGCGCGCGGGGTTCAATGGCTGCACGATGCCGGGCGCGCCGATCAATGCGAATGGGACGTTGACGCTGCCCGCGCGGACGGTTTGTGCGGGCATTCCGGCGAATGCGGCGGCGGTGACGGGGAACATTACTGTCGTGCCGTCGGGGCCGGGCTTCCTGACGCTGTTCCCGAGTACGGCGACACAACCGACGGTCGCCAATTCCAATTTTGGCGCGGGTGAAATCACCAACAATGTTTTCACCGTGGGCCTCGGCGCGGGCGACGGCGCGTTCAAGATTTTTAGCAGCGCGACGACGCACGTGATCGTGGACGTGACCGGTTACTATGCGCCGCCGGGCACGGCCAATCCTGGAGGCTTGTACTTCCATCCGCTGGCGACGCCGGTGCGCTTGCTCGAAACGCGCCCGACCTTCAGCGGCTGCATTGCGCCCGGCACGCCGTTGATCGGCACGGGCAATCCGAATGCCAATCCGAATCTGGATCTGTTGTTGCAAGGACGATCACCGGTGGCCGCGCCGTGCAACGCGATTCCGGCGACGGCGCAAGTGCTGGTCGGCAATGCGACGAGCGTGTTACCCAACGGCGGCGGTTACTTGACGATCTATCCGAGCGGCGGGGCAAGGCCCACGGTGGCGAGTTCGAATTACGCGGGCACTGATGTGATCAACGGGCCCTTCGCGGTGAAGCTGGGGGCGGATGGCAAGTTCAAAGTCTACACGTTTGCCACCACGCACCTCGTGATAGACATCCTCGGCTATTACAGCGAGGACGCGGTGGACGCGAACGGCGCGGGCTTGTTCTTCAATCCGCTGCCGAGCCCGGTGCGCCTGCTCGAAACGCGGCCCGATTTCCCAGGCTTCCCGCTGACGGGTTGCACACGCACCAACGCGCCGATTGTTGGCAATCTCAACGCGGCGACGCATACGCAAATGGCGGCGAACTTCTGCGGCCTGCCCGCCGCCGCCCAAGCCGTTGTCGGCAACGTCTCGGTGGTCAACACCACCGGCGCGGGCTTCCTGACGCTGTTCCCCGCGAACCTGACGACGGCGCCCTTGGTGGCTACGTCGAACTATCCGGCACCCGCGATGTTCGGTTATAACCGGCACTTCTTTGTGGGGCTGAGTCCGGCGGATGGCAAGTTCAAGGTGCTGACGCAATTCACGACGGATTTGATTTTGGATGCGTCGGGCTATTTCGCGCCCTAAACGCAACTGAAACAGTACTAAGTACGCCGAAAACTAAGTTCTTTTCTTTGAGAGAAAAGACGTAACCACGTAGTAACGATTTCAATCGTTGCGATCCTTGCCGCAGCACAAAACGAATAAATTCGTTACTACGTGGTGGCGTCCGCTTTCTCTCAAAGAACTAAGCGTGTCAGCCAGCGGTGAGCCGCCGCTAGCAAGCATTGAGCGCAAGGGCGCGTCTCCGCTGGTTGACGCGCGCAGGTTGTTGTGCCCGCGCCGAGTGCCACTGCGCTCAGCTACATCTGGCTGGGCGCGCGACGTTATTTCCTGGAAAACCTTGCTTGAGAGGCCGAACCGGACAATACTCAGCGCCGGTTCCGATACAAGTCAAGGTCACAGTACACCTGCTTGATGTTGCCTAATCGCTTAAGGGTTCTCAGCACCACAGTCCTTGGCACGTCTAGTAAGGTAGACCCCTGATTAAGCCTAGCGCCATCGGTTCCCATGGTTTCTGTGCCTTGTTAGCAGTGAATGTTAATTCGACATAGCGCAGGGGCTACACTGTCTTTGTCTCGGTTCTGCGGTCAAGGGAGCAATTACATATGCGCAAATCCTGTTACACGCTCATACTGCCGGCACTCGGCGCGTTAGTCTTGCTTGTTTCGGCGGCGCGTGCCGCTGACCCGGGCCTCTCATATCCGCCCGGCTCGGAGATCAACGACCAGAAGGCCGGTTCGGTGCTGATCTACAATCTCTACACTTCGGGCGCCACGCCGGCGACGGAAAACAGCCGCATCAGTCTGACCAATCACAATTCAAACTTGTCTGCCTTCGTCCGCGTCTTCTTCGTCAACGGCGCGAGTGGCTTGGCAATCAATCTCTTCATCTGTCTGAACGCGAATCAGACTAAAGTCATCCTGGCCTCGAATATTGATCCCGGCGTCCGGGGTTACATCATCGCGGTGGCCGTGAATGGCTCGACCGGCTGTCCGGTCAACTTCAACTTTTTGAGCGGCGGCGCCTACGTCAAACTCTCGACCGGGCACGCCGCCAATTTCAGCGCCGAGGCCGTGACAGCCATCGCCGCCAACCCGACGACTTGTATCGCGGGTGCCACGGCGACGACGCTCAACTTCAACGGAACCAATTACAATCAGCTTCCGCGCCTGCTGGCGTCGGACAAGATTCGCAGCCCAGCCGACAATAATGCCTTGCTGCTGATCCTGAACCGCATCGGCGGTAATCTCACGACCGGCATGTCAACCCTGGGGACGATCAATGGCGAATTGTTCAATGACTTGGGCACTTCTTTTCCGTTCACGTTTGCGGCCGGCGCCACACAACGTGTCCAAGTGCTCTCAAACACCTTTCCCGTGACCTCACCCGTCTTCAGTTCGGTGATTCCGGCGGGACGCACCGGCTGGATGACGCTAACTAGCGCGAGCGATATTGGGTTGCTCGGCGCGTTGATCAATTTCAACCCGAATGCGGCGACCAACGCCACGGCTTTCAACGGCGGCCACAATCTGCGCAAGTTGACGCTGTCCACCACCAACTCGATCATAATGCCGGTCGCACCGCCGATGTGCTAAGCGACTTTTGAAAACGCCTATACCGCGTCCGACAAGCTGCCAGCTTGTCGCTGACTTCGCTGTGTGCGCCTGACCAGACACCGACAAGCTGGCAGCTTGCCGGACATTTTCCGAGGAGAAGAACGATGACGTGTTCATGTAAGCCAACAAAGTTCACGCAAGCAGCGTGTCTGCTAATTCTGCTCTGGCTATGTGGCAGGCCGGCGTGCGGCGCTGACCCAGGAACCGCGTATCCGCCTGGCTCGGAGGTCAGCGATCAGAAGGTCGGCTCGGTTCTCTTCTATAATTTCTATACCTCAAGCGCCACGGGCGGCAACACACAGAACACTCAGTTCACGCTCACCAACACGAGCACGGTCAGTTCAGTTTTCGTCCACTTCTTCCTGGTGGCTGAGAGCGGGCCGCCAGCAGACTTTTTTCGCTGTTTGTCGGCCATTCAGACAACGACTTTCCTGGCTTCGGACGTTGATCCGGGCATCAGCGGTTATATGATAGCTGTGGCGGTTGACGGCGTGAATGGCTGTCCGGCCAGCTTTAACTTTTTGAGTGGTGATGCAACGGTCAAGCTGATAAGCGGGCACCAGGCGAGTTTGCCGGCGGAGGCTTTCGCGGCGCTCTATACGGGCTCCATGCCAGGTTGTGATGCAAATTCGGTGACTGCAATACTCACTTTCAATGGCATCGCTAACTTCGATTACAACCGGGTGCCGCGCATGCTGGCAATTGACAAGTTGCGAAGCCGGGCCGACGGCAACGACACGCTTTTGGTGCTCAATCGCGTCGGTGGCAATCTGCAAATCGGCGCCTCGACTCTGGGGCAGGTTTTCGGTGTGCTCTACAACGACCAAGCCGTTCCTTTCACCTTCACTTTTAGCGGCTCGTCGCAGTTCAGGGCTATTCTGTCCAACACCTTTCCCGCCACTTCGCCCAGCTTCGAGAGTGTGATTCCGGCGGGGCGACTGGGCTGGATGAAACTTTCCTCGGCGAACGATATTGGCATGCTCGGCGCGGTGCTCAACTTCAATGCGAATGGGGGGGCCAGCGCCAATGCTTTCAGCGGCGGACACAACCTGCGCAAGCTGACGTTCACAACCTCCGCTACATACACGATGCCGGTCTTTCCACCTGACTGCTAAAACAATTGAAGGCTGGCAACAGCGCGGCCTCGTGTGTGAGGCGCCCGGACATGAGCCCGACATAAGGAAGACAATTGATCTTGAAGGAGAGTGATGATGAGCTACACCTCAGGTAAATTTGCGAAGCCACTGCTGGCCGCCGCCCTGGTTGGGACAATGGTGTTGTCGTGGGCCTCTGTGGCCTCGCTGCAAGGCTTGCAGTTTCCGGACACGTCACAAGCAAGCGATCAAAAAATCGGCTCGGTGCTGGTCTACAATCTCTACACTTCGAGCGCTACCAACTCAATCGCGCAAGACACCGACATCAGCATCACCAACACCAATCCCACAACCTTTCTTAAGGTTCATCTCTTCTTCGTCAACAGCAGCAACTCGCGGGTGGCAGACACTTTTATCCAGTTAAACCCGCGGCAGACCATGAGCTTCCTGGCTTCGGATTTCGATCCCGGCATTACTGGCTACCTGGTGGCAGTGGCGCTCAATACGCTTAACGGCTGCCCGTTCAGTTTCAACCATCTGATGGGCAATGCCTACATTAAATTTGCCACGGGGCATACCGCCAGCCTGGGCGCGCAAGCTTTCTCCGCGCTTTATACAGGCACGTTGCCCGGCTGTGACGCCAATTCCACCACGGCTCAACTCCGCTTCAACGGTGTCGTAAACGACGGCTATAACTGGCTGCCGCGCGCGCTTGCAGTGAATAACATCCCGGCGCGGGCCGATGGCAACGATACGCTGCTGGTCGTCAATCGGATCGGCGGCAGCTTCGTGCAAGGTTCGGGGGCGTCAACGCTCGGTTCACTTTTCGGGATCCTCTATGATGATGCAGAGAATAGCGCCAGCTTTACCTTCACCGGCGGCAGCCAATTGCGTTCGCCTCTGTCAAATACCTTCCCGCGAACCACGCCGCGTTTTGAGACCCACATCCCGGCGGGGCGCAGCGGTTGGATGAAGTTCTGGTCGCCATCCGATATTGGGATCATGGGCGCCGTCCTCAATTTCAATCCCAATGCCGCAGCCCAATCCAACGCCTTTACTGGCGGCTATAATTTACATGCACTGACATTTTCGGCGAGCAACACGCTGACGATTCCGGTTTCGCCGCCGACCGGTGTGGTTGATCTGACCGCCGGTATCGCCCACAGCGGTTTCAACATCGGCACGCCGGGCACCTACACCGTCACCGTTACAAATCTGGGAAACAAACAGGCCACTGGCACGATCTCCGTCTTCGACACGCTGCCCAACAACCTGACGCTGGCGGGCGCTGCGGGCACCGGCTGGTCATGCACGGGCACAGACACGGCCAATGTCGTCTGCACAAACACGAGCGGATTGGCCGCGCCGGCCAGCCTGCCGCCGCTCGTGCTCACGGTCAATGTCGGCGCGGGCACTCCGGCCAATATCAGCAACACGGTGGTCGTGGCGAATGCGGGCGACAACAATCCGGCCAATGACGCCGCCACCGACAACGCGACTGTGACCAGCCGGACAGTGACCACGACGACGCTCGCCTCATCGCTCAATCCATCGAATGTCGGCCAAGCGGTTACTTTCACGGCCACAGTGACAGGCGCGGGCGGCACACCGACCGGCACGGTGCAATTCTTCGACGGCACGACTTTGATTGGTTCGATCAGCCTGACTGGCGGCACGGCCATGCTGACGACCTCTTCGCTCACACTAGGCGTGCATTCGATCACGGCCGTCTACAATGGCAACGCCACCTTCGCCAACAGTGCCACCAGTACGGCACTCGATCAAACGGTGATGCTGGCGGTGAAGAATGCGACTACGACGGCGTTGACTTCATCGGTCAATCCGTCATTGCTGGGCCAGAGCACCACCTTCACAGCCACAGTCACGAGTGGGCTAGGCCTGCCGACCGGGTCGGTGGAATTTTTCGACGGCGGGGTCTCACTCGGCACGCGCACGCTGAGTGGCGCCGGGACTGCGAGCTTGTCAGTGGCGGGACTGCTGGCGGGCACACACACGATTACGGCGCAATACCTGGGCGACACGAGTTTTGCCACCAGTGCATCGCCGCCGGTTTCGCAAGTAGTCAATCAAGTAGATCAGGGCCTTGCTTATCCGGCCACGGCTGAGAACAGCGATCAAAAGACCGGCTCGGTGCTGGTCTACAATCTCTACAGCTCGCTCGTGGCTACGCCAAATACTGAAAACACGGACATCAGCCTGACCAACACCAACGCGACGACCGGGGTCACGGTTCACCTCTTTATGGTTCGTGGTGATACCGGCAGGGCGGCGGACACCTTCGTCACGCTGCTGGCCAACCAGACTGTGAGCTTGCTCGCTTCTAACTTCGATCCTGGTGTGAGGGGATACATCGTGGCGGTGGCAGTGGATGCCGCGACGGGGTGCCCCATCGGCTTCAATTTTCTGGCGGGCGATGTGGACATCAAACTCGCCTCAGGCCACCTGGCCAGCCTGAGCGCCCAGGCGTTCTCTGCGCTCTACAGCGGCATGGTGGCAGGTTGTGTTGCCGGTTCGACCAGTGCAACACTCAATTTTAACGGGGGCAGTGGCTATAACCTGCTCCCGCGCGTGCTGGAGGCCAACAGCATCGGCAGCATCAGCGATAGCAATTCCACGCTGCTGACGATTAACCGGCCCGGCGGCAGCTTCCTGTTCAATGGGAACGCAACCGCTATCGGGGCGCTTTCGGGGACGCTCCTCAAAGACTTCTTTAATACCTTTGCCTGGTCGGCCTCACCTAACACCACTCAATTTAACAGCATACTCTCGGACAGCTTTCCGCAAACGAATCCGGTCTTCAGCACGGTTATTCCCGCCAATCAACGTGGTTGGATGAAATTCTCTTCCACGAGTATCGGCGGTGGGTTGCTCGGTGCGCTCATCAATTTCAATCCGAATGCGAGTACACAAGCAAAGGCGTTTAACGGCGGGCAAAATCTGACTGTATTGACGCTGGCCGATCCCGTTGCGCTGGTCATCCCGGTCTTTCCCTCCACCTTCGCGGCTAACCTGGCAATCACCAAGACGCACAGCGGCAGCTTCACGCTCGGCTCGACCGGAACGTACAACATCACGGTCAGCAACATTGCCGGCGCGAAATCCGCGCATGGCACAATCAGGGTGACTGATACTTTACCCGGCAATCTGACGCTGGCGAGTTTCGGCGGGGCAGGCTGGAACTGCACCGGCGCGGGCACAGCCAACGTTGTTTGTGCCAACACGAATGGGCTGGCCGCGGGCGCAACTCTCCCGGCGCTCACGCTCACGGTGAATGTCGGAGCGGGCACACCGCTTGGCACAAATAGCATCACCAACAGCGCCACCGTCGCCCTCTTCCCGCCGCAGGAGACTAATACCGGCAACAACACGGCGAATGATCCCACGACAGTTCTCTTCGGCTGTACGCCGCTCATGGTTAACCCAACAACGATCGCGGTCGGCACGGCCGGCACGGCCTACAGCCAGACCTTCACGCAGACTGGCAGCAGCAGTGCGATCACTTGGAGCAATCCGGGCGGTGGGCTGCCGGGCGGGCTGACGCTCAACGCCGCGACGGGCATTTTGTCGGGCACGCCGACCGCGCAAGGGACGTTCAACATCACCATTCGCGCAACCGATGCCAATAACTGCACGGGCGAGCGGCAATACTCGCTCACCATCAACTCGATGCAGTGTCCAACCATCACGGTTAATCCGGCCAACCCAACCCTGCCTGGTGGAACGGTGGGCACGGCTTATACGCAAACCTTTACCCAAGCGGGCGGCAACGGCGCGATTACGTGGAGCAATCCGGGCGGCGGCTTGCCGGGTGGTTTGACGCTGAACACCGGCAGCGGCGTTTTGTCGGGCACGCCGGCCACACAGGGCGCGTTCACCTTCACGTTGCGGGCGACGGATGGTAATCAATGCACCGGTCAGCGCCAGTATTCGCTGACCATTAATCCAGTGGGCATCGGCTTGCAGTTCTATCCGCTGGCCGCGCCCGTGCGCCTGCTCGAAACGCGCGCCGGTTTCAGCGGCTGCACAATGCCGGGCGCGCCGATCAATGCTAGTGGCACGCTCACCCTGCCTGCGCGCACCGTGTGTGCGGGCATTCCGGCGAATGCGGCGGCCGTCACCGGCAACATCACTGTCGTGCCGTCAGGGCCCGGTTTCTTGACGCTTTTCCCCAGCAGCGCGGCACAACCCACCGTGGCCAATTCCAATTTCGGCGCGGGCGAAATCACCAACAATGTTTTCACCGTTGGTTTGGGCGCGGGTGATGGCGCGTTCAAGATTTTCAGCAGTGCCACGACGGACGTGATTGTGGACGTGACCGGCTATTACGCGCCGCCGGGGACTGGAGGACTGTACTTCCATCCGCTGGCGAGCCCGGTGCGCTTGCTCGAAACGCGCGCGGGCTTCACGGGCTGTTTTGCGCCGGGCACGCCGTTGGTCGGCACGGGCAATCCGAATGCTGATTCGAATCTGGATTTGTTGTTGCAAGGGCGTTCACCGATTCCGTCGCCCTGCAATTCGATTCCGGCGACGGCGCAGGTGCTGGTCGGCAATGCGACTTCGGTGTTACCCAACGGCGGCGGTTACTTGACGATTTATCCGAGCGGCGGCACACGCCCCACTGTGGCGAGTTCGAATTACGCGGGGAGCGATGTCATCAACGGGCCGTTCGCAGTGAAGCTGGGCGCGGATGGCAAGTTCAAGATTTACACCTTCGCCACGACGGACCTGGTGATTGACATCTTGGGCTACTACAGCACCGACGCCAACGACGCCAACGGCCCGGGCTTGCTCTTCAATCCGCTGCCGAGCCCGGTGCGCTTGCTCGAAACGCGGCCCGACTTCCCAGGCTTCCCGCTGACCGGCTGCACGCGCACGAATGCGCCGATTGTTGGCAATCTCAACGCGGCGACGCATACGCAAATGGCCGCGAATTTCTGCGGCCTGCCCGCCGCCGCGCAAGCCATCGTCGGCAATGTCTCAGTTGTCAATTCAACGGGCGCGGGCTTCCTGACAATGTTTCCGGCGAACCTGACGAGTGCGCCATTGGTAGCTACGTCGAACTATCCGGCGCCTGCGATGTTCGGTTATAACCGGCATTACTTCGTGGGACTGAGTCCGGCGGATGGCAAGTTCAAGGTGTTGACGCAATTCACGACCGATTTGATTTTGGATGCGTCAGGCTATTTTGCGCCGTAACAGCTAGACCACAGTTAACAGAGCTGAAATCCACGTACACACTGCGTGGCAAGGGTATTTCAATTTTCATCTGTCCAATACACGCTTGCCAATACACGCTTTTCTGATTCACTTTCAAACTGGAAGCCGGTTTCGGGCGTTGCCCACAGGACTGACTCCCCAAATGACAACAAGGAGATTTTGATGAAAAGAAGCAAGTTTCACGGCTGGCCGCTGCCAGCGCGGCAGGCCGGCGTCATCAGCTTGCGTTTCCTGCTGGTCTTGCTCTGTTTGCTTGCGCTGGGCGCGGGTCTCAGACGCTGGCCCGGCAGCATATGGCCGGTGGGAGCGGCTGCCCAAGACGGCCCCCGCTCGCCTGATGGCCTCTGGCAAGAGATCACTGAGACCCCGGCAATGCAGCGCCAGACGCGGCAGATCAAACCGCAGTCATACCGCGCCCTCCGCTTGAATCAGGAGGCCATGCAGCGGCTGCTCCGGCAAGCCCCGCTGGAATTCTCCGCCGCAGCCAAGCAGACGCAAGTCGTCATCACCATCCCGCTGCCTGATGGGAGCTTTGCCAGATTCCAGATTGAGGAGTCACCAATCATGGCGCCCGAACTCGCGGCGCAGTTTCCCGAAATCAAGACCTATCGCGGCCAGGGGCTTGACGATCCGACGGCAACGGCGAGCCTCGATTGGACGCCGCAAGGGTTTCACGCACAAATACTGTCAGCCGGCGTGACCGTTTATGTTGATCCTTATGCGCAGGGCGACACGGCCAACTACATCGCTTATTCCAAGAGTGACTATCAGCAACGGGATCCAAACTGGCAGTGCCTCGTGCCCAGTTCGGGGCGGCGGACGCAGAGCGGCGCTGGACAACAGCCCCATCTGCCGAATGGCTCATTCCGGCGCGAATTGCGCTTGGCAATGGCGGCCACCGGCGAATACACCACCTTCTTCCGGCAAGCCGGCGACACTGACGCGCAGGCCAAGATGCGGGCGCTGGCCGCCATCAACACGACGATGAATCGCGTCAATGGCATTTGGGAGCGCGATCTGGCCCTGCGGTATGTGTTGATCGCCAATGAACTTGCAATCATTTACACGAATGGCGCGACTGACCCTTACACCAACGAGGTTCCCAATACGGCGGCGGATGAAAATCAACTCAACCTGGACGCGGTGATCGGTGATGCCAACTATGACATCGGGCACGTTTTCTTGACCGCCGGGGGCGGCGTGGGAGGGGAAGGAGTCTGTATGACCGGAGCGAAAGCAGGCGGCGCCACGGGCAACGATAATCCGGTCGGCGACCCCTTCGACGTGGATTTTGTCGCCCACGAAATCATCCACCAATTTGGCGGCGGCCATACCTTCAATGCGCTTGGGGAGGGCGAATGCACGGCAGGTAATCGCGAGCCGATGGTGGCGTATGAGCCGGGGGCCGGCTCGACGATCACCTCTTACTCCGGCATCTGTGACGCCAGCAATCTACAACTCAACAACGATGATTACTTTCACAGCGCCAGTCTCGATCAAGTCATCAACTTCGTAACCAATACCGGAACCTGTGCTAACCAGGTCAATACCGGCAACCAGATTCCGACCGTTAATGCCGGCGCAAATTTCACCGTTCCGCGCGGCACCCCTTTCACCCTGACGGCGACCGGCAGCGATGCCAACGGTGATGCCCTCACCTACTGCTGGGAGGAATTTGATCTCGGCGCGGCCTCCCCGCCGAATGACGATAATGGCAATCGGCCCATTTTCCGTTCTTACCGCCCGACGGTCAGCCCCGCGCGGACGTTACCGTCGCTGCAATACATCCTGAACAATGCCAACATCCCGCCCGCCACGGTGCCCTGCGGCCAGGGAAATTGCTTGAGCGGGGAAACCGTAACGAACTCGGCGCGGACGATGAACTTCCGCGTCACCGTGCGTGATAACCGTGCAGGCGGCGGCGGGATTAACACGGCCATGATGCAAGTGACGGTGGTGCCCGCCAACGGTCCGTTCCGCCTTACCGCGCCCAACACAGCGGTCAATTGGACGGGCGGCACGCAAGAGACCGTAACCTGGGATGTCAGCGGCACGAATGCGGCGCCGATCAATGCAGCCAACGTCAAGCTGTCGCTCTCGACCGACGGCGGCATGACCTTTCCGAACGTGCTCGCCGCCACCACGCCCAACGACGGCAACCAAGCCATCACGGTACCGAACGGCATCAACACAACGCTGGCGCGGCTCAAGGTCGAAGCAGTCGGCAACATCTTCTTCGACATTGCGGACGCGAATTTCACGATTACCCCGGGTGGTGGCTGTCCGACCATCACGATCAATCCAGCCAATGCGACCCTGACGGCAGGCACGGTCGGCACGCCCTATGTCAACGCCAACCTGCCGTTCACGCAGACAGGCGGCACGGGCACGCCCGCCTGGGATGTATCCGACGGCGGGTTGCCGAATGGCTTGACGCTAAACCCGGCGACAGGCGCGTTGACTGGCACGCCAAGCGCGGTGGGCAACTTCACCTTCACCGTGCGCGCCACGGTCGGCGGCTGCCCCGGCACGCGCCAGTACACGCTGGCGATCAATGCGGTGGTCGGCAACGGCTTGCAGTTCTTCCCGCTGCCGCAACCGGTGCGCTTGCTCGAAACGCGCTTAGGCTTCAGCGGTTGCACGACACCCGGCGCGCCGATCAACGCGAATGGCACGTTGACGCTGCCCGCGCGCACGGTCTGTGCGGGCATCCCGGCGAATGCGGCGGCAGTCACCGGCAACATCACCGTCGTGCCTTCAGGGCCAGGTTTTCTCACGCTGTTCCCAAGCAGCGCGACGCAACCGACGGTTGCCAATTCCAATTTCCAGACTAACGAAATCACCAACAACGTCGTCACGGTGGGCCTGGGCGCGGGCGATGGCGCGTTCAAGATTTTCAGCAGCGCGACCACGCACGTGATCGTAGACGTGACCGGTTATTACGCCCCGCCGAATACTGGAGGACTGTACTTCCATCCGCTGGCGACGCCGGTGCGCTTGCTCGAAACACGGCTCGGCTTCACCGGCTGCATCACGCCGGGCACGCCGCTCGTCGGCACGGGCAATCCGAATGCCGATCCGAATTTGGACTTGTTGTTGCAAGGCCGTTCACCGGTGGCCGCGCCGTGCAATTCAATTCCTGCAACGGCGCAGGTGCTGGTCGGCAACGCCACGACCGTGTTGCCGACAGGCCTTGGTTACTTGACGATCTATCCGAGCGGCGGAACGCGGCCCACGGTGGCGAGTTCAAACTATGCGGGCGCGGACGTGATCAACGGCCCGTTCGCCGTGAAGCTGGGCACGGATGGCAAGTTCAAGATTTACACCTTCGCCACGACGAATCTGGTGGTGGACATCCTGGGCTATTACAGCGCGGAGGTGAACGATGCGAATGGCGCGGGCCTGCTCTTCTATCCGTTGCCGAGCCCGGTGCGCCTGCTCGAAACGCGGCCCGACTTCCCGGGCTTCCCGCTGACGGGTTGCACGCGCACCAACGCGAAGATCACGGGCAATCTCAACACGGCGACGCACACGCAAATGGCCGCGAACTTCTGCGGCCTGCCCGCCAGTGCCCAAGCCATCGTCGGTAACGTGTCAGTGGTGAACACCACGGGCGCAGGCTTCCTGACGCTGTTCCCGGCGAATCTGACGACGGCGCCGCTGGTAGCTACGTCGAACTATCCGGCGCCTGCGATGTTCGGTTATAACCGGCATTACTTCGTGGGACTGAGTCCGGCGGATGGCAAGTTCAAAGTGCTGACGCAATTCACGACGGATTTGATTTTGGATGCGTCGGGGTACTTTGCGCCTTAAACCACTTGCCAGCTTGATGAGATAAACCCGCTGGCGGATTTCTTGCTATTGGCTGCCTGGCTTAGAGCGGTTTGCAGTTGAGTGCGGCCTGCGGCAAACACACTCAGGTCTGCCCCTATGCGCGGCCGCACCGATCTGCAAACCGCTAGAACTTTGATACTACGGGGGTTTGTGTGGGTTACGCGGCAAGGCCGCCTGAACTACACAAATCCCCGTAGGGTCAAATCCGGGGCGCGAAGATTTTTCGCTTGATTCTATGCGGTGTTCGTCAACAGCCCAGCTTGACGGCTGCGATTTGTGCCACGCTGATTCACTGCACGCCCAAGGCCGCGCGCATCCGGTTGGCCAATTGGCGGCGCGCTGAACTGCGCAAATTGATGATTTGTTGCCGCGTCAACCCGAGCAAGGCGGCAATGCGGGCATCGTCTATGGGCAGTTCCCGCCACAGTTCGGCAAATTCAAGCGGGGCCATGCCCAGCACCTCGGCAAGCTGATGCAGCGAGGTGATTTGTAATTCCACGAAAAGCACGACCAAGCCACGCTCCTGGGCATCGCGCAGATTCAGCAGCAGCGCCAACCGCTGCGGCAGCGGCAGTTGGACAAGCTCTTGCCAGAGTTGTTGCAAGTAATGCCGCTGTTCGACACGACCCGCCAGATTGTCGTTATGCGCACGCTGTTGCGCGGCGGCATCCGGCGCTGCCTCAAAGGGCGGAACGTCTTTGATCCCGCGCAAGACCGCCACCAGATTGACCAACCCGCTGAAGGCGACCGGCCCACGCAAATGATTGAAGAGGGCGGCCAGCAATTCGGCCAGCGGCATTTGCGCCAGGCTGGCGGCGTTGAGGCCGAGCTTCTCCGCGTCCGCTTGTAATTCCAGCACATGACTTGCCGAGACGGCCTGCTTGCGCTGTGCGCGCCAGGCGGCAAAGCCGCCCAACCAATGTTTGTGCGCCGCTTCCCATAAAGCCAGACCGCGCTGATGCGTCAAGACGTAGCGCAGTTGATCTTTCAGCCGCGCCCGTTGGGGGAATTGTTTGCGCCGATACAACGAGCAAACCTGATGCGCGACTGCCGCGACATAGCTGTAAAAATCGCCGGAGAGGGGTTGTTCACCGGTAGCTTTGAGATGTTTGAAGCGGGCTAATAACTGAAGGGTCACTTCCTGGCAAACGTCTTCAGCATCGTCCGGCTGGGCGAATTCCGTTCGGAGCCGATAGGTGATGACAGCCTTGATCGTGGGGAGAGCATGTTCTGTCAACAGCCGCGTCAGCAACTGTTCGGCTTGTTGGGTCTCGCCGCCGCGCCACCATGCGTGTAACAGTTCAGCAGCAGCCGGGGCAGCAGGTGGCGGTGCGGCGCGCTCCGCGTCAATAGACATAGGTTCATATGCAGGTACCTTATGCTTACGCGTGGATTAAGCCTGGTCCCGTGGTGTGCTTAGCTAAAGGGGGTGTGGGTGCACCTTATTTATCTGGGTGAAACCGGATCGAACAATTGCCCGGCCGGCTTCACTGCCGCGGCCCTCGAGCGCCCCACAATTGTGCGTCCCACAATTGTCTGGATGATGCCGTGTGCGTCTACGCGGCATACGCGCTGATTAGCCCGGTCAGTGACAAAAAAGCCGCCGTCCTTGGTGAGGGCGAGCTTTTGTGGGGAATTCAATTCTGCCGCCGTCGCGGCTGGGCCAGCGCCAGCGAAACCCAAACGTCCGTTGCCAGCGACAGTGGTAACGACGTTATGCCGCACGGCGCGAATGCGCTGATTGCCGCTATCGCAAATGTACAATTGCCCGGCGGCATCGAACTTCAAATCCGTCGGCGAAAAAAACTTCGCTTTTTCGAGCGGCCCGCCTTCACCTGCATAACCCGCGCCGTAAGTATCCTGCGCCGGGCCATACCCGGCCACGGTTTGGATGCGGCCATCCTGAGCCACGCGCCGCAAGCGGCTGTTGCCCGCATCGCTGATGTAAACGCTGCCGTCGGGGCCCACCGCCACCGCCATCGGCAAATTCAATTGCGCCTTGTCCGCCGGGCCGCCATCGCCGCCATAACCGCCCACGGAACCGGCCAGAATCGTCAGCTTGCCCAGTTGATCCAAACGCCGCACCACGTGGTTATAGGTATCGGCGATCAACAAACTGCCGTCCGCAGCCAGCGCCAGCCCCTGCGGATTATTGAGTGAGAGCGGCGGCGCTACGCCGTTGTAATTGGATTGCAGCGGCCGCCCATCGCCCGCCAGCGTCGTAATCACACCGCGCCGGTCAATCCGGCGAATGCGTTGATTGCCGGTATCGGCGATGAGCAGATTGCCCAGCGTATCAAACAGTAGATCGTGCGGGCTGCGCAGTTGCGCCCGGTTGGCGGGCCCGCCATCGCCGCTGAAACCAGCCGCGCCCGTCCCCGCCACCACGGTCAATTGCCCGCGCCGTGCCAGCTTGAAAATGCAGTGTGCGCCGATGTCAGAGATAAATAGATTGCCTTGGCTATCCAAAGCAAGCCCGTTGGGAGAGCTCAATTTCAGCGCTTGCTGCCGGTCTCGGCCTGCCGGCGCTGCTTGCCCAGACGCCCAGCGCGCCGCGCCGCCCAATAAAATGATGAGCACGGTACAGCGCACGACAAGTTGTGCCGAATGACGAAAAACGGCCATCAGATAACCGAATCCCTCTGCAAAAACGTTGGTATTGGGTGGCTGGTGTTATCGCACGAAAGTGCCTTTCACGCCAGTCCACGTTTGCGTATCCGGATGATTGAATCAACTTGCTCGAATTCGCCAAGACTCTTCATTCATCACGGGTCGTGAATTCGCGCAGGAATGGGTCTTCTGACGACCACAAGGCTTCATCGGTGTCGTCAAAAACCGCTTTCCCATCGTGCAAGACCAGGAACTTCGTATTGATCAGACAGAGCGTTTCATTCTCAGGCCGCAACGCGGCGCCGTCAGCCGCCGTTTTGACCGCGTAATTAGAGGACAAATAACGCACATCCGCCAGCTTGTGCGTGACGAACATCGAGGTCACTTCATCCAGGTCGCGCAAGCGGATCGCCGCTTCGCAAAGTTTGTGCGCGGTCGGCGGGTCGAGCCCAACGGTCGGTTCATCGAAAAGAATGATTTCAGGCTGATCCACTATCGCGCGGCAGATCGCCACCATGCGCCGCGTCCCGCCAGACAACGCATCCGGCAACAAATCGGCGACCTCGGATAGCTTGGCAAAGGCGAGCACACGTTGCACGCGCGCGTCAATTTCGGCTTCCGTCCAGCCCAATTCGCGCGGGCGATAGGCGATGTTTTCGTAAACGCTGAGGCTGTCAAACAGCGCGCCTTCCTGAAACACGATGCTCATCTTTTTCCGCACTTGATTGAGTTCTTCGTCTTGCAGTTGCGAGATTTCGGTGCCGTTGATGAAGATTTGCCCGCCGTCCGGTTTCAAGAGGCCGAGCACCAGCCGCAAGATCGTGGATTTGCCCGAACCGGATTGGCCGAGCACGACTTTCATTTCGCCGGGCATCACCTTGAAACTGACGCCGTCCAGCACGACCTTGCGGCCAAAGGCCAGCGCTACGTCGCGGAATTCGATCTTGGGTGACGGCGCGTGATGGGATTCTGAATTCGTCATATTTTTTCGCGCCTGCGTTGACAGCAGCGCTGAATCAGAACAATAAAGATAGGGACACTGGGTCAGTACCGCGCGCGTGAGCAAGCGGCGCTTGGCTTCTCACACCCAAGGCGCGACAGATGAGGGCTCCGCTTGCTCACGCGCGCGGTACTGTCTCAACCTTGAACTGCGGCATCCTGCATAAGCGCGCGCGAATCCGCAAGGCGGCGCGCGTTTTTCCGCGCTGTTTGCGGCAAGCTTGAAAGTTCACGCTGGCATTGCGCTTGCTCAGCAGTTGTGCGTAATTGCGAAGTCCCGAACGCCCCCGACGGCAATCCCGCCAAGGCTGCGCGTTTGGCAACCGCAAGGAGAATCAAGATGCAAACCGAATTGATAAAAAAGACGTTGAAAACCGGCGGCAAGGCCATTGAGTTGGGCGTCGGGGCCGAACGCCTGAAACAAAACATCTCGCACAAACTCGAGCACGGCTGGGAAGACGGCATGCTCGAAGCCAAACGCGCCCTCAAACGCACGCGTTATGCCACCGAAGATTTGGTGGACGACACGGCCTATCGCGTTAAACAGAATCCGTGGGGCGCGTTGGCCCTCACGCTGGGCCTAGGCTTTGGCCTGGGCGCGTTGGCCGGTGCGCTCATCACACGGCTGGCAGGCCGCTGCAAAGCAGAAACCCGATGACTGAAACACTTACACCGGCGCTCGAATTTCGCCAAGTCGCTATTGCGTTTGACGGCAAGCTGTTGCTGGACGGGATCAGTTTCGCCGTCCCGCGCGGCCAGATGCGCATCGTGCTGGGCCCGTCCAATTGCGGCAAGTCCACGCTCATCCGCCTGGCTATCGGCTTGTTGAAACCGGACGCCGGACAGGTCTGGCTCAACGGCAGCGAAATCTCTGCCTTGCCGGAGGATGAGTTGCTCATACTGCGGCAAACCGCCGGCGTCGTGTTGCAGACCGATGCCTTGTTCGACATGTCCGTCGCCGAAAACGTCGCGTACCGCCTGCCAATGTTGGGCTTGAACCCGGACGAGGTCGAAACCGAAGTGCGCCGCGTCTTGCACATAGTCGGCCTGGACGACGCTTATGATTTGCAGCCCGAAGAACTGTCGGGCGGCATGAGCCGGCGGGCCGCCTTGGCCCGGGCGTTGGCCGGCGCGCCGCCGATTATGTTTTATGACTCGCCCTGTTCCGGCCTCGACCCGATCATCAGCCGCCGCATCATGCGCGAAGTCATCCGCCAACGTGATGTCGTCGGCGTCAGCTCACTTTACGTCACGCAAAACCTGGATGAAGTGCGCTACCTGTGTTCGCACTATTACGAAACAGTGCCCGACGCCGAACCCGTCTTGCACGCCGAGGCCGATGACTATTGCCTGACCAACACGCGCATTTTGTTGCTGAATGAAGGCAAGATTATTTTCGACGACGAAGATGAGCTTTTTTGGGATTCGACGGATGAGCGGATTCGGCGGTTTGTGCTGTAACCAATTTGCCAGGTCATTCGCAATTCTCCATTCGTCATTCTCAATTCTTTTGCAGAGCTAACGCCTTGCATATGAATTGAGAATGATGAATGGAGAATTGCGAATGCTTGCGCGCCAATCTCGCCCTTGCTGCGCTGACCTCAGCGGTTTTTGAAAGCGCTGAAAACGACCGATATATCCTGCGCATTTTCCCACTTCAGTCAGCAACGCCTGCGCAAGATTGCCCTGGCCTGCTGTTTGCTGCGCAATCGGCCATGCCACACATCTCGATCAATCAGACTGAACATTCGTTTGAAGCGGGCCAAACCATCCTGCAAGCGCTGCACGCCCAAGGCATCGCGGTGCCCACACTCTGCCACGACGACCGGCTCAAACCGTGCGGCGATTGCCGCATGTGCCTGGTCGAAGTCGCGGGCCTCGCGCATCCGGTCACCGCCTGCAACACGCCGCTGGCCGAGGGCATGGGTTGCGAACCGGGCAGCCTGACCGGCGCGGTTGGAGTTGAAGCCGGGCGCGCCATGTTTGAACGCGTGTGGGTGCGCAGCCGTTATGGCGCGGCCTGCCTGCCGCTGCGCCTCAACGTAAACCTGCAACCGGGCGAACTCTTCGCCACCTTCCATACCACCGACGTGTTTTTGAATCAGGTGACCAGCCCATTACGCGATGGCCAGACAGCCGCGCCCGAATACAAAGTGACGGCGGTGCAGGTGGAACGGGCCTAAGCCCAATGAGGTTGAATTAAGCGTCGCGCACCGCGATGTGTCCGACAAGCTGCCAGCGCCGGGGCTTCCGGTTCTGTAACTGCCGAGTCGCCGACAAGCTGGCAGCGCTGGCAGCTTGTCGGACATCGCTAATTAACCGAAGCTTGTGCGTAATTCAGCAGGCCGCGAAGCCGGCTCCGTAGGAGCCTAATGTTTATAGAACCCGCGTGGTTATTGCCCCCAAGCTCCAGCGGAGCGGCATGTGTCGGATGCCGCTCCGCTGGAGCTTGGGAATAGCAACTCACCAAAACTATAAACATGCCGCGCCGCTGGCGCTAAAACCGCTGCAAACACGAGCCGTGAATTACGCACAAGCTTCAATTAACCTTATTGCACCTGAGTTCCCCTGTCTCATTGCGGCATTTTCCGCAGCGCCGTGGTGAACAATCCTCAACTAGGGCAAAATCCCAACCAAGCTGAGCAGAGTCACGCAGTTCAAATGTGGCAGAGCAATTGCAGCTTTGGCAAAAATCAGAAAAGGTAGATCGGCTATGGCTAAAGAAAAAATTCTTGTGGTTGATGATGAACCGTTGATTCGCTGGACGCTGAATGAGGCGTTGCGCAGTTGGGGTTACGAAACACTTGAAGCTGGCACGGTCGCAGGCGCGCTCTCTTCGTTTGAAGCGGATCGTCCGGTGGCGGTTTTGCTCGACATCAATTTGCCGGATGGCTCGGGGCTGGATGTGTTGCGCGAATTGAAAGCGCGCCAGCCCAATGCCGTGGTGATTATGATCACGGCCAATGTGCTGGTCGAAGACACCATCGCCGCAATGCGCGGCGGCGCCTATGATTTTATTGGCAAGCCGATCAACCTGAACGAACTGCAAGTCACCATTCGCAACGGCCTCGAGGCCAGCAAATTGCGGCGCGAAGTTTCGCGCATGCGCCGCGAACAGAAGAGCGAATTCAATTTCGAGCAGATCATCGGCCAATCGCCCACGATGCAGCGCATGCTCGCACTGGCGCGCCGCGTGGCCGAAAGCGAAGCCTCCTCTGTCTTGTTGCAGGGTGAAAGCGGCACCGGTAAAGACCTGGTGGCCAAGGCGACGCATTTCGCCTCGCACCGCACTGACTATCCGTTCGTAGCGATCAATTGCGCGGCGATCCCGGCCACGCTGCTCGAAAGCGAATTATTCGGCTATGAGAAAGGCGCCTTCACCGACGCCAAAGGCCGCAAAGAAGGGCTGTTTGAACAGGCTGAGGGCGGCACGATCTTCCTGGACGAAATCGGCGAACTTGAATTGGGCCTGCAAGCCAAACTGCTGCGCGTGCTGGAAGAAGGCGCGTTCCGGCGTGTCGGCGGGTTGAAAGACCTGCCCTTGCACGTGCGTGTGATCGCCGCTTCCAACCGCGACCTGCGCACCGAGAGCGAAGCCGGCCGCTTCCGGCTCGATCTTTATTACCGCTTGTCCGTGATCCAGATTGATTTACCGCCCCTACGTGAACGCGGCGACGACGTGTTGGCGCTGGCCGATTTTTACCTCAAACAATTCAATCAAAAGCTGCGCAAACAGATGCGCGGCCTGGCGCCCGAAGTGGCCGAGATGTTCCGCCGTTATCCCTGGCCGGGCAATGTGCGCGAGTTACGCAACGTCATCGAACGCGTGATGATTCTCGAAGATCAGGATTACATCACCGCCAATTGGCTGCCGCGCGGTTTGGCGGAAGAGTACGCCCTGTCAGTGCAGGCCCAGCCGCTGGCGGTTGCCGCAACTGTGGCCGCCGCAACCGTGGCCGCCGCGCCGCCCGCCGTTGACGTTGCCACCAATGCCTCACCTACAACGGGCCACGCATGGGCCGCGACAATGGCGCCCGCCTTGGCAATTCCGCTGGCCACTCCAGCGCTAGCGGTTAGCCCCGCTTTGCCGCTTGAACCGCCGCCGCCAGCCACACTGGCCGACCGTTTCCCGCTGCCCGCCGCTGGCGTCGAACTGGAAGCCGTCGAGATGTCGCTGGTCGAACAGGCGTTGAAACGCAGCGGCGGCAATCAAACGCGCGCGGCTGAGTTGCTGCACATTTCACGCGACCAATTGCGTTACCGCCTGAAGAAACTTGAAAGCGGCGCCGCGCAACCCGAAGCAGGCGCGCTGGCAGCGGGCTAACCAACGGCTCACCGCACTGCTGGTTATCAGGCTTGGTGAATCGGGCATGTTTTTGGGTAATGGCGCAAACAGGGGGCAAGCGCATGGAGTTCAGCCTTTAGGCTGCTTTGGCTCGTTGGCCCGCCGCAGGCGCGGCAGACAAGCTAAAGCTTGAACTCCATGCTCTTGTCCCTGGCGCTCATCTGACCCTGTTAAACTACCACCACTCTTCTCACATGGATCACCCGACTTCATTGCCGCTTTTACCGCTGGCGGGCGGGCCTGAATGGCTGCCGCAATGGGAAGCCTTGTTCGAGGCGATGGAGGATGGCATCTGCGTACAGACACCCGACGCGCGCATCGTGCTGGCCAACCGCGCCTTCGCTGAGATGTTCGGGGTGACACCCGCCGAGTTGATGGGCAAAACCTGCGCTGACGTTTTCGGTTGCGCGGGGGAGCATAACCAGCTACCCAGCCATTGTCCGCGCTTGACCAGCCTGCGGACCGGCGCGGCGGCCACCGAAGAGATCAGGGGACGCAATGCGGGTCAGCGTTTGCGCGCCCGTGTTTCGCCGGTGCGCGACGTCGCGGGCCAGGTGATCGCTTTTGTGATGGTAGTGCGCGATGTGACCGATGTGGCGTTGCGTGAACGCGAGCAATCGCGCATTGAACAGATCGCGCGCCTGGGTGAGCTGGTGGCGGGGCTGGCGCACGAAATCAAAAATCCGCTGGCCGGGATTCAAGGCGCGGTGGACATTCTCATCCAGCGCCGCGTGCCCGCAGACCCGGAACGCACGGTGCTCGAAAACGTGCGCCACGAAGTCAATCGCATTGATAGCGCGATTCAATTGCTGCTCAGCCGCGCGCGCCCGCGCACCTTCAATTTTCAACCGGCCAACCTGGCTGATACCGTGCAACGCGCCGTCGGCTTGGGACAGGCGATTGCGGCCTCGGCTACGCATGGGCGCATTCGGGTCGGGTTCAATCCACCGGCCAAACCCGTCATGCTTGCCATTGACGAACATCAAATCGAAGACGCCTTGCTCAATCTGGTCTTGAATGCCATTGACGCGATTGCGGGGCCGGGCCAGATCAGCGTGACGGTCAGTCCTGACCAACCCAACGACCCTGCCGCGCCGGTGGCCCGCATCAGCGTGACCGATGACGGTTGCGGCATCCCGCCCGAAAATTTGCAACGCATCTTCAATCCGTTTTTCACCACCAACCCGCACGGCACCGGCCTGGGCCTGCCCGCCGTGCGCCGCATCGTGCGCGCCCACGGCGGTCGCGTCGAAGTCACCTCGACCGTCGGCAGCGGCTCGACCTTCACCCTCTTACTGCCCTATCACCATCAGCCAGCTATGGATGAAGCAACCGCACACACTGACGAAAGGGGCTTGGAGGCGGATGCTTGAACCAAAGAATTTCGGTAGTGGGGAAATGGGGAGAGATGGCGTAGGGGC
>JANOWX010000977.1:0-14176 GCA_031418175.1 Acidobacteriota bacterium
CTAAAGCTTGAACTCTAAACACCTGCCGCTGACGTGTTCAGTGGCGGTTGAGTGTGCCAGCTTGCTTGTTCAGATTTAGCCTTCTCGCAAGCGGCCACGCACGCCCAGTTCTTACTCCCCTGAAAAAGTTTCTTCTCTCACCAATATCCCTTATGACCGCCCATCGTTTAGCGGCGAAACGTTAGATGCCCCTGCTGACGCGATGCCCTGGCGGTCAAATGCTGACCGAAACCGCCAACCCAAGATAAAGCGCAGCACTCCTCTCACTCTCCCACGTCGAAGTCTTTGAAGAAGCGCGCAGGCGCGCGGAACTGCGCTTCACGTTCAACCCTCCAAACTAACAAGGTTAAGGAAAGAAGTTATGCGTCTGAAAAACAGGTGGCGTGCGACAGCCGGTGTGCTGGTGGCATTGGTCTGTCTCGCCTTGGTGCAAAGCTTGGTGCCAGCAAGTTCGTCAGCCCATGTGGCGGTGACGGTGACGGTGGATCCGGTCACAGTGACACTGCCATTCGGTGCGACTAAACAATTCAAGGCGACCGTGAGCGGCGCGGCCAATACAGCCGTGACCTGGTACGTCAATAACATCGCCGGCGGCAATGCGACGGTCGGCACGATTGACGCGGCGGGCAATTACAAAGCGCCTGCCGCCTTGCCGCCCGGCAATCCCGTGACGGTCAAAGCAGTCAGCGTGGCCGACCCAATGGTCTCAGGGTCAGGCGCGGTGACGGTGCGCTATCCGACGCCGCTGTTCAGTTGGTGGTCGCCCAGCAAGGTGCCGCTGGGCAATGCGACCTTCGATCTTTATAGCAACAACAACACGTTCTATAACGGCGCGGTCGTCAAGCTGGACGGCCTGGCCTTGCCGACGACCTTCGTTTCGGCGGGGCAGTTGAAAGCCACCAGCAACGTGCTGCAATCGGGCAGCGGGTACGTCACCGTGACCAATCCCAGCGCGGTGGTGTCAAATCAGCGCTTGGTCGAATTTGGGCAGGGCATCGTGATGAGCGTGACGCCCGCGACGGCGACGGTGGCGACGTACGCCAAACAGCAATTCACGGCCACGGTCACTGGCGCGCCGACGACGCAAGTGTATTGGGGCGTCGTCGGCGGCAGCGCCAACGGCACGATCAGTTCGAGCGGCTTATACACCGCGCCGAATGCGTTGCCCGCCGGGCCGGTGACGGTTCGCGCCGCGAGTGCCGCCAATAGCGAACGGCAAGCCACGGCCACCGTGACCGTCGTCCTGGGGCCTGCGCCAACACCGACGCCGATGCCGTCGCCGACAGCAACACCGATGCCGTCGCCCTCCCCTTCGCCCGCGCCTTCGCCTTCGCCTTCGCCATCACCAGCGCCATCCCCTTCGCCATCCCCTTCGCCCGCGCCTTCGCCTTCGCCATCACCATCACCAACGCCCGCGCCGACGCCGGATGCGCAGACCTTGGCCGTCGGACGCTTTTTGGATCAGGCGACCTTTGGTCCCACGCCTGCGTTGCTGAGTTATGTCAAACAGGTCGGCATCAATCAGTATCTGGACGAGCAGTTCCTCGCGCCCGAATCGGTCTATCCGAGCGGCGTGAATTCGACGGCCACCGAGATGACCGATCAGTTCTATCTGAAAATGCTCAACGGGCCGGATCAGTTGCGCCAGCGCGTGCTGTACGCGCTCAGCGAAGTCATCACGATTTCGCGCAACAAAAACTACTACCCGAACATGCTCATTCCCTGGCAGCAGATTCTGAGCAAGCACGCCTTTGGCAATTACAAAAACCTGCTCAAGGAAATCACGCTCGATGCTTCGATGGGTAATTTCCTGGACATGGTCAACAGCACCAAACCGCTGGGCACGGGCGGGACGAATGAGAATTACGCGCGTGAGCTGTTGCAGTTGTTCAGCATCGGTCTGTACAAGCTCAATCCCGACGGCTCGCAGATGCTGGACGCCAGCAACAAGCCGATTCCGACCTACAACCAAACCGACGTGCGGCAACTAGCGTTGGCGCTGACGGGCTGGACGTTTAACCGCGCGGGCACGCCGCCGGTCTATCCGAACCCGAATTACTATCCCGGCCCGATGTATCCGCTGCCGGCCTATCACGACACGAACTCAAAAGCTTTCTTGGGCATGACGCTGCCGGCCAATCAGACGATCCAAAAAGACATGGACGACGTGATTGACACGGTCTTCAATCATCCGAACGTCGGGCCGTTTATCTGCGTGCGGCTGATGCGCGCGCTGGTCACCAGCAATCCGTCGCCGGCTTATGTCACGCGCGTCGTGAATGTGTTCAACAACAACGGCCTCGGCGTGCGCGGCGATCTGCAAGCCGTCATCCGCGCCATCCTGCTGGACGCCGATGCGCGCAATGACAATCCGCCCAATGATTTCGGACGTTTGCGCACACCCGTGCAAACGCACATTGCGCTGATGCGCGCGCTGGGCGGCACGATCACGCCGAACCTGTATGCCTATGTTTACGACGACATGGGCGAAAGCATCCTGAATGCGCCGTCGGTCTTCGGCCATTACTCCGCGTTGTATCGCATCCCGAAACAGTCGCCGCCGCTCAACGGCCCCGAATTCCAAATTCACGGGCCGGGCGAGACGGTCAACAGCGGCAATTTGTTGTGGGGGTGGATGAACTACTACAGCACGGGCATCTGGGATTTGCAGTGGCTGTTTGCGCTGGGCGGCAATCACACCGCCTGCATCAACGCGGTGGATACCTTGCTGCTCTATGGCCGCATGTCGCCGGGCATGCGCCAGGCGCTGCAAACCGCGCTGCAAACGTCGCAAACCGCTGGGGCCGATGCCAAACACCGCGCCCAGACCGTGCTCTACCTGACAGCGCTGTCGAGCGAGTATTTGGTGATTCGATAGAAGAAGTAGGCAGTAGGCAGTAGGCAGTAGGCAGTTTTCTCCGACTACCGATAACCGACTACCGACTACCGCAAAGAGGTGAACAACAAATGAAACAAGATTTTTCCCGACGCAATTTTCTAAAACTCACTGCCAGCACCAGTCTGGTCGCCGCGCTCGGCCAGTTCGAATCGGCAGCCGCCGCGCAGGCAGTGGATTACAAGGCGCTGGTTTGTGTCTTTCTGTTCGGCGGCAACGATGGCCACAACATGGTCATTCCGTTGGCGGCCAGCGAATTTCCGGCGTATCAAGCCAAGCGCGGCGGCTTGGCGTTGACCGGCAACAAGCTGCTGCCGATCACGACGACGACGGGCGGCCAGTACGCGCTGAATTACGGCCTGGTCGAAATGCAGCAACTCTTCCAACAAGGCAAGCTGGCGGTCATCGCCAACACCGGCATGCTGAACCAGCCGACGACACAGCAGCAGTACGCACAAAACAGCGTGCCGTTGCCGACGCAGCTTTTCTCGCATTCGGATCAAGTGGTGCAGATGCAAACGGGCCTCGCGGCCAACACCGGCTGGGGCGGGCGCATTTGCGATCTGGTGCAAGCCAACAACGCGAACAGCACGTTTCCGGCCTCGATCTCGTTCAACGGGGCCGCGCTGTTTTGCAACGGCCAAGCCGTGTCGGGCACGAGCCTGCAACCGGGCAACGATCTGAGCCAGTACGCCATGAACGGCGGCTGGCCGCTGGCCGCGACCGATGCGCGCGCCACCGCGCAAAAACAAATGGCCGCGCTCACCAACAGCAACCGCCTCGTCGCCGCCGCTGACAAAACCATGAGCGACACCTGGACGCTCAACACCTTGCTCAAAGGTATCGGCAACAATGGCGGGCTGAGCACGGTGTTTCCCAGCAGCCAACTGGGCAATCAATTGAAAGACATTGCCCGTTACATCAATTTGCGCGCGCAAACCGGCGTCGGGCGGCAAGTCTTCTTCTGCGGCCTGGGCGGCTTCGACACGCACAGCGGGCAGGATTACCAGCAATGGGATTTGCTGCGGCAAGTCAGTCAGGCGTTGAAGGCCTTTTACGACGCGACCGTCGAGATGGGCATCGCCAATCGCGTGACGGCCTTTACGCTGTCGGACTTCGGGCGCAGCTTGCAACCGAGTGGCACAGGCTCCGATCACGGCTGGGGCAGCCATTATCTGGCCTTGGGCGGCGCGGTGCTGGGCAACCAGATTTACGGCCAGTTCCCGCTGCTGAATCAGGCGGATTCAGCCTACGACCAGAATGCGTTTGCGGATACTCGCGGGGTGCTGTTGCCGACGACCGCGTTGGCGCAATACGGCGCGACGCTGGCGAAATGGTTTGGCGTAGCGCCTGCGCAATTGACCGGCCTGTTCCCGGAGCTGGCGAATTTCGGCGTGCAGGATTTGGGCTTTTTGGCCTGAGGCAGGTACGACGCCACCACACGCAACAACGGCTGCAACTTCCGCGTGGGAGTTGCAGCCGTTTTGTTTGAACCTGCAATGCGGATGACGTTGCTTGGTGAGCAAAAGAGCATGGAGTTCAGGCTTCAGCCTGTGTTCGTGAACTCCAAGACAGACTGAAGCCTGAACTCCATGCTCTTGCGCGACGTTTGGTTGAGCTTCTGCGTAAGCCCTAAGAAATTAAATGCAATCGCCCCGGGCAGGTTAACGCGGGCGAATGGCGACGAGGTAATGCGTGTTGAACACGCGCAAGCTTTCGAGCAGATAGCAGGCCAGCCATGAATACGGCCCCAAGCAGCGCGCCAAGGGTGAGGCCAAGGTGATGCGCTGAAAGCTGAGTTGGCAGTTGGGAAAGAGCGCGCGGATTTCGGCTTTGCGCACACCCCGTGTTTGCGGGTTCAGCGGGTTCGTCCAGAAGTCGTACCAGAGGATCAAGCCGCCGGGCTTCACCACGCGCCGCATTTCAGCGGCGATGTTGTGCCGTACTTGTTCGTCGAGGATGGAACTGAAAACCGTGTACTGGGCGATCAGGTCAAAGCTGGCCTCGGCATACGGCAGGTGCTGACCGTCGGCAATAACTAACGGCAGATGCGGTGTGGCGGCTTTCGCTTCGGCCAAACGCCACTCCAGCAATTCAGCCCCGTGCAACAACGCGGGCGTCGCGCCGTACCAGAGGAATTCACGCAGCACTCCACCCGAACCGCAGCCGATTTCGAGCATGCGTTTGCCGGTTAAGGGCGCGCAGCCTTCGCGGCGCAGCAACGCCAGCAGCGCGCGTTGGCGTTGCTGAATCATGAAAAGCTGGCCGGGATGGAAAAGCGAATAGCGCTCGGGGCCCGCGCCTGCTTGTTGCCGCCGCGCATACTCCGCGCGCAACCGTTCCAGATCGTCGTGCTGCGGTGGCGCTGGTGTCATTGGGAAGCCCGCCAATAGCGCGCAAATTTGACCAAGCCGGTCAGGAAGCCGGCGCCGTAACTGAGGTGTAGCGCGAGAAAAATCGGCGGCAGCAAGAACAGTTGCCGCCAGCCGGATTGGACAGCCGTGAGCACTGAGGCTATCAGATTGGCGAACAGGTAACTCGCGCCGATGACCGCTGCCAACCATCCGCCCCAGGCAGTGCAGACAGCCGACAATAGCGCGAGACAAAGCGCCGCCACAAACAGCGGCGGTACGAATTGCCGGGGGCTCATTTGGCGCGGATGCTTTTGCAACACGCGCACCTTCCAATAGCCGTACTGAAAATACTGTTTGAAGAGCGATTTCAGCGAACTGCGGCTGTAATAGCGCGCGCGCACATCCGCCGCCAACAGAATGCGCCCGCCCAGTTTGCGCAGCCGGTAGTTATATTCGTCATCCTGATTGCGCACCATCTCTTCATCGAAACGCCCGGCGCGTTCGAGCGCGGCGCGCGTGTAGGCAGGGAAGGCGACGGTATCGGTGAGCAGCGTGCGGTCTTTGATGGTGCGAAAGGCCGAACCGCCGACGCCGAAGGGCGAACTCATTGCGGCGGCAATGGCCGCGGCCAGCGGCGTCGTGCCGATGGTTTCAAGCGGGCCGCCGACGCCGTCAACGCCGTCTTCGCGCAGGTGCCTGACGCAGTTGCGCACGTAATCCGGCGCAATCTCGCAATGGCCGTCCACGCGCACGATGATCTCGCCACGCGCCTGGGCAATCGCGGCATTCAAGCCGGTGGGCGCGATACAGCCGGGGTTGTCAACCAACTGCAAATTCGGATGCTCGGCCTGCCACGCCTGCACCAACTCGCGCGTCGCATCGGTCGAACGCCCATCCGCCACGATGACTTCAAGGCGTTCGCGCGGATAATCCTGCGCCAGCACGCAGCCCAAGCTGCGCGCGATGAAATCGGCTTCATTGCGCACAGGCATTACGACCGAAACGAAGGGCAGGTCGTTGCTGTCAATAAGACTTGCGTTGCTCAATTGGATTGCGCCTTTGCGTTGTGTGGCAACAGGCTGATGACGGCTTTGAATTTGCCGGACGCGGTGCGCGGGATGCTTTCAACCGGTTCGACGATGACCTGCACCTGTGTGCCCAGGCGTTGCTGGATGCGTCCGATGATGTCGTGTTCATCCGCCGCGTCGAAGCCAGCCACTGGCACGACCTTGACGCGGATGCGGTCGAGCGCTTCTTGAATGACCTGGCCCTCGCGGATATGCGGCTGGTTGACGAAGATGCCGTGGAAGCGCACCAATTGGCGGCCATCGGGGCCGGTGATGATGTCTTCAATGCGTCCAATGATTTCCTTGATCACCGGCAGCGCGATACCACAAGGACAGTGCGCCTCATCCTCACTTGGCCAAGCCGCCATATCTCCCAAACGAAAGCGAATCAGCGGTTGCGTGCGGCGCAGCAAGCCGGTCGCCACGACTTCGCCGGTTTCACCTGGCGCGCACGGGCTGCCATCGGGCCGCAGGATTTCGACTACGCCGATGTCGGGACTGACGTGCAAGCGTCCGTGCGCGCATTCGCTGGCAAACAGCACGTTCTCGACCGTGCTGTATTCCTCGTAGACTTTGCAGCCGTAAGCCCGTTCCATCACCGCGCGCATCTCTTCCGTCACCTTCTCGCTGGTCGTCACGACGGCTTTCAGCGGCGGAACCTCAAGGCCTTCAGACAAGATGAATTGGGCCAGCAAGTAATAGGAAACCGCATACCCGGTCAGCCATTCGACTTTGTGTTTGCGCAACGCCGCGACGTATTGCCGCGCGGTGTCGGGGCGCAAATGAAAGGGCGAGAGATAAACCTGCCGTTCGGCGCGGTTGTAACGATAGAACGGCCCAGTGCTGGCCGGATCAGGTTCGACCATCCGGCCCGAAAAGGTTGCGCGTGGTTGTTGAAAGGAAACGCCTGCCCAACGGGCTGAGCGTGCTTCTCTGACGGCCATGGATTCGCGCAATTCCTGCACCGTCCAGAGGCTGGCGATTGGCGTGCCGGTTGAACCGCTGGTGTAAAAGGTTTGCAATCGTTGGCGCGCACAATCGTCGCGCAGGAACGCATACGCATCGGCCCGCACGGCGTCCTTTTCCAGCAAGGGCAAGTCTTCGAGCAGTCCGGCAGCCGCCAAGCGCTTTTCGGCTGCGCTCCAGGTTTGGCGGTAGTAAGGAACGTGTTGCTCGGTCGTTGTCAAAAATTCCTTGAGCGCTTGAGTTTGCCACGCGCGCCATTCGGCTGCTGTGAATTGCGTGCGCTGCTCGAACGCCGTCAGTGCTTGCTGATAGCCCGCGCCAAAGCGCAGGCGCCGCCAATACAGCCCGTAAAGGCTGACCGCGCCGTGTTGCGCCCAGACGGGCAGCTTGGCATAAAGTGCATCCAGTCTTCCCATGGTTGTGCTGCCTCAAGGCTGACCGGCTAACGACGGCGCGGCTGCGGCCACGTATTGCGCCAGACTGGCGTTTTGCTCAGCCAGGCGCGCGATGATGCGGCGATAGGCGCGCTCATCGCCGTGAAAACCATCCAGCGCTTCGTCGTCGCCCGCGCCGAGCCAGGCCAAATCAGAGTAGTCGGCAAACGTGAACTGGTATTGCTCGAAGGCCGGTTTTACCTGCCCGGCGATTTGGCGCAAGTACTGATAATCGTCCAGCGCGATCAGCTTGTCGTAAACCGCGTGCGCATACGGCGGCAGGAAGCCTGCGACGTGAATGTTGCGGCTGTGGCAATAGGCCAACAAGCGCTGCAATTCGGCCAGCCGTGTGGTTGAAACCCGCGCGCCTTTTTCAAACATTTCCGTGCGCGTTTCGATGCGCTCAAAGGCTTCTTGTAAGCGGGACGCCACGTCGCCGCTTGGTTTGTTGCCGTAATCGTAACTGCCATCCGCGCGAAAGCCTTTGCGTTGCGCGCAGGCACTCACACCCAGGCAGTGAGGAACGGCGCGCAAGTCAGACAGCCGAAACTTGCCTTCTCGGTAATCGCGATACACGCCGCGCCAGCCCATAAAAATTGTGCCCAGTCCCGCGCGTTCATCCGCCGCCAGCCGCGCGGGATAGTCTTCGTACTTGGCATCTTGCCAATTGTCGTTGAAGAAATTTTGATCCAGGCTGACGAGCAGGAGGCGCGGCGCATAACCCGCCTGCTCCAAAAAGACGCGGAATTGTTCGAGCCGCGTGAGGCCGCCGCCCGCGTTGTAAAATTGCTGCGGCTGGCGAAAGAACTCGCCTCTGAGTTGCATGATCCGCGAAGTCCCCAACGCCAAGATGGCAGGCTGACGCCGCCGCACTTCAGAAATTTTGTAGTACTTGTCGGCGTTGCTATAGGCCGGGCCGTATCGAAATTCAGCGGTGTTGTCATTGAGCGCCAGGACGGCGGAGACCGGCAACAACTCGCCGGAAATGCACAACACAAAAACAGGAAAGCCCAATAACAGGACAAACGGGAGCGCGAAGAGGCAGAGCTTGAGCCAGAATGTTTTCAGCATTGATGCGGGATTACTCAAAATTGAAAATAGATGAATTGCTGCGCGCCAAACCTGCCATAGGTCATAATCAAGTAGCCGAGCGCGTAATATCCCGCCCACCGCAAGTAAACCGGCTGGGCCGCGAATTTTTCCCAAAGCTTGCCGCACTGTTGCAGCACCTGCACCGCTTCCAGCAACCCGATGGCGCCCAGCAAAACAACCGCGTCCTTCCACTCCACCCCCAGCTTGGCGAGCGAGAACACAGGCCAGCCGTCAAACAGGTGCGTGATGATGTAGAAAGCCGTAGCCAGATTACTTGCCCTGAAAAATATCCAGGCGAAGCAGACGAGCGTGAACGTCAGCAACGTTTGCAGCGCACGGTGTAACCACGGTTGTTCATTCAAGCCAATTGCTTGCGCCAGCCTTGCGCGCCAGTTGCGCGTCCACAGCGAGCCGAGCAAATAGCCGCCGTGCAAAGCGCCCCACACGATAAACGTCCAGTTCGCGCCGTGCCATAAGCCAGAGACCAGAAACACGAGCAGCAGGTTGCGTTGCCAACGCCAGGCCGTCACGCGCTTGCCGCCCAGCGGGATGTAAAGGTAATCGCGGAACCAGGAGGACAATGAGATATGCCAACGCTGCCAGAACTCGGCGATGCTGCGCGCGAAATAAGGCTGGCGAAAATTGGTCATCAGCTTGAAACCCATCACCTGCGCCGCGCCAATCGCAATGTCCGAATAGCCGCTGAAGTCGCAATAAATCTGGTAGGCATACAACACCGTCGCCACGGCCAATTCAGGGCCGCTGAAGTTGCTGGGGTTGGCGAAGACCGGGTCCACCACCAAGGCCGCCCGGTCAGCGATCACGGCTTTTTTGAACAAGCCCCAGGCCATCAACTTCAGCCCCTCCGTGACGCGGGCGTAATCAAAGCTGTGCACCTCACGAAATTGATGGAGCAGGTTTTGCGGTCGCTCAATCGGCCCCGCGACCAGTTGCGGATAAAAGAGCACGTACAGCGCATAGATGCCCAAGTGCCGCTCAGCCGGTTGTGTGCCGCGATAGACCTCGATCGTGTAGGACATCGCCTGGAAGGTGTGGAACGAGAGGCCGATGGGCAAGATCAGGTTGAGTAAGGGCAGCGCGACCGTCGAACCGATTGAGTGCAACAGCGCCTGAATGTTTGCGACGCCGAAGTTGTAGTACTTGAAGACGGCCAAAACTCCGATGTTGGCGCCCAGGCTCAGCACGAGCCAAAGCTTGCGCCGCCTGCCCGCATTGCGTTCGATCAAAATCCCGGCGCAGTAATCTATGACGATGGTAAAGCCGAGGATCAGGATGTAGAGCGGCACGAAGAACATGTAAAAGAGACAACTCGCCGCCAACAGATGCAGCCAGCGGTAGCGCTGCGGCAGGGCGAAATAGAGCAGCGTGACGAGGGGAAAGAAAAGCGCGAAGGCGAGTGAGTTGAAGAGCATTGGGCGGGCCCGCTTATGGGCGCGGGAGGAATGAGAATGTTGTGGTGTTAGCGGTTGTTCGGGGCGGCGCTGCTGCGGAACGACTCTTCCCAGCGCGGCAGCAATTTACGCCAGTCCCAATTTTCGACCTTCTTGCGCGCGTTGCTGGAGAGGCGCTGCGCCAACTCCGGCTCGGTCAAAATGCGGTGCACGGCGGCGGCCATCGCGGCGGCATCAGCGGGCGGCACTAACAGCGCGTCGTGTTCGTGTTCCAACAGATATGGCAGTCCGCCGACATTGGTGCAGACAATGCACAGACCGCAGGCCATGGCTTCGATCACGCTCATCGGTGTGTTGTCTACGTTGGTGGTGTTCAGAAAGATGTCGCCGCGATTGAGACAGTGGGGGACTTCGGGTTTGGTGACGGCGCCGGGCAGACTGACGTGCGCTTGCACCTGTAATTCGTCAATGACCTGCTGCATTTCCTGCAAACTGCCATCGCCCTTGTCGGGGCCAAACATCGTCAGGTGAATGTTTGGGAAAGCCGCGCGCAAGCGTTGCAAGACTTGGGGCGCAAGCGCCGGATTGTAGATATGGTGAAACGAACGCAGCCAAATCAGGTTGGGTAAGGGCTGGCGGCGTTCCCGGTACGTATAGGCATTGAGGTCAAACGCCGAAGGCAGTAAGAGCAAGTCGGCGCGGTACGGCTTCATCTGTTCGTGCAGATAGCGCGAGGGCGCTGCGACCAGGTTGGCTGAGCTTAACAGTCGTCGCACGCGGCTGGGCCAACGCCGCGCAAAGACCGGCAGGTTGCCGCCGTGCAGCATCAGGATGTAGGGCTTATGACAGCGGCGTAACAACCAACAAACCAGTTCGGCCCAGCAAAAGGCCAGGCCGCTGTAAACTTCGACATAGGCCGCCTGGTAAGCGTTCCGCCGCCGCCAGACTGTCCACAGCATATCCAGCAAGCGCGTCAGCCGCTGCCGTTTGCCTGACGCCAGCACAATTGGCCAGCCGGCCGCCGCCAAATGCGCGGCCAAATCTTCGCCGAAACAATGAAAGCCACCGCCGCCCGAGAGGAAATTGCCAATCAGTAAGATTCCGAATTTGGCGGTAGGTGTCGCACCTGTCTGCGGCTCAGCGGCCATGCACGCCTCGCTCTGGCTGTTCGAGCTCGTCGGGCAAAATGGCCATTGCGGTCAATCCGAAAAGAAATGAAGGCGCGACGATGCGCATCGCGCTGGAAAAGAGGAAGCCAAAGCACCACAACGTCAGGGCCGCGTTCAGGGCGCGGCCTTTGGCGGTGTGGGCGCGTTTGAAATGTTGCAAGCTCAAATAGATCATCACGAGGATAGCGGCCAGTCCCCACATTCCGTGTTCGGCCAGCAGCCGGGCGAATTCGTTGTGGGCGGCGACCTGATGCTCACCGTCACTGCCGTAGCTGCCTTTTAGATGATTTTTGGCTTGGCCAGGGCCAACTCCGAAGAGCGGGTATTCCGTAAAGATGCGCCAGTCCTCCAGCATAATTTCGCTGCGTCCTGACGCGGTTGTGTCGCTGAAACGTTTGGTGAGCGCGCCTTCGGTGAATTGATCCAGCCGGGGCAAGAGGACGAAGCCGACCAGAATCGAAACCGCCAGCAACCCGCCGATCAGTTGCAGGCGCAAACGCCGTGCTTGAATCACAAACAGAATCGTCAAAACCGCGCCGCCGAGCGCCAGGTAAAGACCCGTGCGCGAAAACGTCATAACGCATTGCGCCGTCAGATAAAGCGCCACGGCCAGCAAGACCATTTTCAAACCGCGCGTGAGTTTGTTGTCCAAGGCCCAAAACACCGTCGCCATTGCGCCCAGTCCCAAGACAGCCGAAACCTGATTGGGCCCGTAACCACCGCTGGTGGCGAAATTGGAGTCGTTGATAAAGACCAGTTCTTCGGCTGTCACGATGCCCTTCAAGGCAATGATGGCAACGGCGACGACGGGGCAGATCAAGGCCAGCAGAATGCGCTGTAATTGTTGCGGTGTGACCTTGAGGTGCGAAAAGAACCAAACGCTCACCGTCAAGGCCAGCGGCCCTGAAAGATTGAAGCTCAGTTGATCGGTCAGCACGCTGGTGGTGACGTTGGCCATGGGCAGGATGGTTGACGGCAGCAGAAAAATAAAAAACAGGAAGGCTGGGATGGGCCCTTTGAGTTTGCCCATGCGCACCAACGCCACAAAAAAGATCAAGATCGTGGCGTACTTGCCGAACTCCCAAGGCAGCATGGCTTTCGACATGCGCCAGAGCACTTCGGCCCCGGTGATATACGCCCCAAAGACGGCGACCTGCTCCAAGCGCGGCGCATAGACCGCCAGCCACAAACCAAACAACAGCGTCAAGCCCGCGTGCGCCGTGGCCAGGGCCGCTGACAAGTTGAGCAACAGCCCCAGCAAGGCATGCAACCCCAGCAAGAGGGCAATGCGCACCGTATCCTGATGCAGGAACTCACGCACTAACTCGCGCGTGGATTTGCGGCGCTGGCGTGGCGGGTTGAGCGGGATTACGACAGTTCGAATCATAGCGATTGAGATGCGTTTAAGGTCATGGCCTTGGGTTGCAACACCAGGTCATAGACACGGCAAATTTGTTCCAGCACCGCGTCGGCGGTGTAGAGCCGGTTGACGCGTTGCCGCAAAGTTGCGCCCAGCGCCCGGCGGCGTTCAGGCGCGGCCAGCAAGGCCAGCAAGGCTTCGGCCAGTTTCAGCGGATCGCGCGGCGGCACGATCAGACCAGCTTGTCCGTGCGCCAGAATCGCGGGGCATTCTCCCACCGCGGTGGCGACAACGCCTAACCCCGCTTTGCCATACTCGATCATGGATAAGGGAAAGGCTTCTGAATAAGAGCTCAGCACGCCCACATCGCTGCCGCGCAAAAAGGCGGCAACGTTATGCTGGTGCCCGGCGAGCGTGAGGTTGGCCTGTAAGCCGAGCCGCGTAATCTCGGCGCTGATTTTTTCCAGATGCTCAGGATTACTGTGCGCGCCAACCAAGATCAAATGTGCGGCGGGCGCTTGTTGCACGACGGCGGCCAGCGCCTGAAGCAAGGTCAAATGCCCTTTTTCAGGCCGCAGATTGGCGACGCAGACGATGCGCTGGCCCGCCTGGCCGGGCAGGTTCGGAAGGTCGTCATCAGCGTTTTCGCTTTCGACGACGAAATTCGGCACGTACCAAATCGCCCGGGCGGGCACGCGCAAACGGTGTTGCAACCATTCGGTCAATTGGCGGTTGACGATGATGACGCCGCTGGCCCGGCGTACAAACGGGAGGTACAACCAGGCGGCGCGTTCTGCCAGCGCATTTCTGCCGGAATGATCATGCCAGATCACTTTGGGGTAGGGCGGAAAGAACGCCGCTTGGACGGCGACGAACAGCGCCGTGCTATGCGCGTGTAGCACCTGAATGCGATTGGCTTTGATAAAACGAATGAGGCGGCGCAAGCCAGCCAGATCGAACCGTCGCATGCGCCCCAAACAAATTTTCCCCACGTCCGCCTTGACCAATTCGGCTAACGGTCCTTCGCGGCGCGTTGCACACAGATAGCTGCGGTATTTTTGCCGGGGCAGCAGATTAGCCAGATTCACCGCCACGCGTTCAGCCCCGCCCGCTTCCAACGTGTCGGTCATTTGCAGAATTCCGGGTAACATCAGCGTCCGCTCTGCTCCGCCAATTTGCCAGTCATGGCGTTTGGCGCAAATGCTTCGGGCGCAACCCGCCACCACTGGCTGAGCAATGCGCGCAAGGCTTCGCGCAAGCCTTCCAGTGAATAGTGCGCGCTCCAGGCGGCGGCGCGTTGGCCCATCTCAAGGTACTGAGCGGGCGCGGCAGCAATGGACGCGAGCGCAGCGGTGAGCGCTTGAATGTCGCGCGGCGGCACCACCAGCCCGCGCCCTTCGCTCAACATCCACGGCACCAGCCCGCG
>JANOWX010000978.1:0-2128 GCA_031418175.1 Acidobacteriota bacterium
CAAGGTTTCGCGTATAGCCAAACGCTGACGGCGGCTGGCGGCGCGGCGCCCCACAACTTTACGATCACGGCGGGAGCCTTGCCGCTGGGCTTGACGCTGGCGGCGGGCGGCGTAATGTCCGGCGCGACGTCGCAACAAGGCAGCTTCAACTTCACGGTCATGGCCACTGACAACAACGGTTGCGCGGGCAGCCGCGCTTATACGTTGGTAATCGGCACTTGTCCGCTCATCACACTGACCCCTGCAACCTTGCCCACAGTTACCATCGGCACGGCTTACAGCCAGACGTTGACCGCGAACGGCGGCGCAATGCCGTATGCCTTCGCCTTGAGCGCGGGCGCGCTGCCCAACGGGTTGGCGCTTTCCGCTGGCGGCTTGCTGGCGAGCACGCCCACGCAAACGGGCAGCTTCAACTTCACGGCGCGCGTGACCGACAACAATGGCTGCGCGGGCACGCAAAGCTATACGCTCGTGGTCAACTGTCCGGTCATCAGCTTGAGTCCGGCTCCGGCTAACGGATTGTTGCCGGGCGGCACTGTCAATGCGGCTTACAACCAGACGATCACGCAGAGCGGCGGGGCGTTGCCGGTCAGCTTCACGGTCAGCGCGGGCGCGTTGCCGAACGGGTTGACGCTGGCCTCTGGCGGTTTGCTTGCCGGCACGCCCACTGCGCCGGGCACCTTCAATTTCACCGTGCGCGTGACCGACGCGAACAATTGCGCGGGCACGCAGGCTTATGCGCTGACCATCAATTGCCAGACCATCACGGTCAATCCGGCGGCCTTGCCCAACGGCCAATTCGGACAAGCCTACAGCCAGAGCTTGACGCAAACGGGCGGCAGCGGCGCGCTCACGTTCACCTTGAGCGCGGGCGCGTTGCCGAATGGTTTGACGCTCTCGTCCGCCGGTTTGCTTTCCGGCGCCCCAACGCAAGGCGGAGCTTTCAACTTCTCTGTCAGTGCGGCGGATTCAAACGGCTGCGCTGGGACGCGCGCTTACACGCTGACTATCAGCGCTTGCCCAACGTTGACGGTCAATCCGGCGACGCTAGCGGCCGGAACGCCAGGCACGGCGTATAGCCAGTCACTGACGGGGGCGGGCGGAACTGCGCCATACAGTTTTAGTGTGAGTGCGGGCAGCTTGCCGCCGGGCTTGGAGTTAGGCGCCAATGGCGCGTTGAGCGGCACGCCTACGGCCAGCGGGACATTCAATTTCACCGCCCGCGTCAGCGACGCCAATAATTGCGTAGGCACGCGCACTTACACACTGACGCTCAATTGCCCGGTCATCACGGTCACACCGAACAATTTACCCAATGGGCGCGCCAATCAGCTTTATTCGACCATCAGTTTCACGGCGAGCGGCGGCGTGGGGCCGCACACGTTCAGCCTGACGGCGGGCACGCTGCCAGCCGGGTTAAATCTGCTCAACGGCGCACTGGCCGGTACGCCTGCCCAACCGGGCGATTTCAATTTCACCGTCACAGCCAATGACGCGGCCGGGTGCGGCGGGGCGCGCGCTTACACGCTGACGATCAAGCGCGGCTTCGTGCGCGCCGATTTCGACGGCGACGGCAAGACTGATTTTTCTGTCTGGCATGGGCCAAGCGGTTCTTGGCAGGTCATCCAAAGTTCCAATGGCGTGGCTACCTTGACGCCCTGGGGCACGAGCGTGGCGCCCTATTCGGATGTCATTGTGCCGGGCGATTATGATGGGGATGGCAAAGCCGATCACGCGATCTGGCGGGGCGGCGACAGCATCTGGCACATCCGCAAATCATCAGACGGCCAAGCCGTCTCGCAATTATGGGGCGCCAGCTATGCGCCCTACTTCGACGTGCCGGCGCCGGGCGATTATGACGGCGACGGTAAAACCGATCTGGCGGTGTGGCGGCCCGCCGCAGGGTATTTTTATGTCTTGAAAAGCTCAGACGGCGCTATCCTCGCCGAGCGTTTGGGCAGCGACGGCGACATACCTGTACCGGGCGATTACGATGGCGACGGCCTCACCGATTGCGCCATTTGGCGGCCAAGCAATGGTGTTTGGTTGATCAAAAACAGCTCGGGCGGGACGCAATCAATTGCGTGGGGAGCGGGCTATGCGCCGTACTTCGATGTCCCGGTGCAGG
>JANOWX010000979.1:0-3869 GCA_031418175.1 Acidobacteriota bacterium
CCTGCACCGGCTTGGTTGTTTAGAAATTGAGCCGCGCGACGATCTGCACCAAGCGCCCGCCCGGGTCTTGCGTGTTGTTCACGTCGCGGTACGACGTCGTGACTTGGGCGAAGGTTTGCGCGCTCAGCGTGCCGATGCCGCCGAAGAAGTTGATGTTGTTGAACGCATTCAAAAACTCGCCGCGCAACTCAAAGTTGACCCGCTCGGCGATCCGCACTTTCTTGATGACGCTCAAATCATAACGTGCGAACGACGGGCCGTTGACATACAGGTTGTGCGGCGCGCAATCGCCCGTCACCACCGCGATGCAATTGCGGCCATTGCCCGGCGCGATGTAACGGCCCGTGGGCGCGCCCAACGAACCATAACCCGTCGCCGAAGTCGCGCTCACATTGAACGCGCGGATCGTGTTGTCAATGATGTCTTGCGGCAGGTTGTAAATGATCTTGTTCGCGTCGTCGAAGCGCAGCTTGAAGGCTTGCTGGAACTCTTTGGTGGTCATGCCCACCAGGTTGACGCTGCCGAAATCTAGGATGTTGCCGCTCTGGATGCGCGCGATGCCGTCGAATTCCCAGCCGCCCACCAGCCGGTCAAGCAAGCCGCCCGCGTTGCCGAACAGCGCTCTGCCTTTGCCAAACGGCAGTTCATACACCCAGTTCACCTTGAAGGCATGCTTCAACGTGCCGCCCAGCGTGTTGACTCGCGGCGTGCGCAACGAGAAGCGCGAGGAACTGAAGCCTTTGGCAAAGACGTAATTAGCGCTTACCAGGAAGCCGCGCGACAGCCGCCGCCGCAACTCGACTTGCATCGAGTCGTAGCGCGTGTAGCCGCCATTGCCGGTGAAATTAGCGCCGCCCTGCAAGCCCGGATTGGTGATGAAGAAATTCTCCGGCAAACCGGCGCGCAAGGCATTCGCGATCAGGGTGGAGTTGCCGTACAAACCCGTGGTCGTGCTCGTCGAAGCGTGCGCGTAGGGGCTCGGGCCGTTGAGCGCCAGCGCGTTGGTGAAGTTGGTGCTGGCGAAATTTGCCGACGTATAAAGCGCGGCATTGCCGGCTTGCGCCACCGGTGTGCCACTGAAATATGCCAGGTAAATCGGCAACGGCGACGTGCCTGTGCCCGTGCCGTAGTAGCGGAAATTTGCGCCCCGGCCGGCCGTGATATTGGCCTGCAAATTGGCCTGCGCCAGTTTGAACTCATTGAGGAAGCCATTCTCGACGATATTGGCTTCGTTCATGTTGTAGGTCGTCCAGCCGCGCAAATTCCGTGTGCCGACATAACGCGCTTCGAAGGCCATGTCTTTGGTAATTTCGCGCTGAATGCCGAACGTCCACGATTGTGAATACGGCACTTTCAGATTGGGGTCATAAACATTGACCGAATCGGTGATCTGTCCGGTGAACGGATAAGCCGGCTTGGCGGGAATTAGCGGCGCGCCGAGGCGGCTGGTTTCGCGCAACAACAAGGGCAACGAGCCTAGATTGCTCCCATTTGGTTGCGCCCCCACCAGATTGCCGACGGTCAAATTGCGATTGGCCGAGAGCGTCGCGCCCGGATTGGCATTGAACACACCGGTGAAATCGCCCGCGCCGTTGCGGTTGTAAGCGATCGAATAACCGCCGCGCACCACCGTCTGGCCACCGTCGCCGGCGAGCCGCTTGAGCCAGGCTTGCCTGGTTTTTACCGTCCAGGCAAAGCCGAAGCTGGGCGCGAAGTTTTTGTAATCGTTGTTGTAGGCCTTGTCGCCCTGGGCGAAGTTGATGAATTGTGTCGGGCGGCCCGCCAGCGTGCCGGGTTTGAATAAATTACCCGCCCCCGAAACACCGAACACGTCGGCCACGGTCGCCGTCGAATAGCTGCCGTTGAGCGGCGTGAACGAACCTTGATACTCCCAGCGCAAACCGTAACTGAGCGTCAGGTTCGGACGCGCGCGCCAGGCGTCGGCGGCAAACACGCCGATTTCGCGCTGGCGTCCGCGTTGTTGCAACGCGCCCAGGTAACGGTACTCGCCGGTCTTTTCATCAATGCGCGCGTTGGCATTGATGGCCGTGACGCGCCCGGTCAACACGGCATAAAGGTTCTGGGCATCGGTCAGGTTGGTCGCCGACGCGCCCGGAAAATTGGCTGCGGTGAAAAGCGTCGACGCCGGGTCAGCGGCGTTCAGGCCAAAGGTGATCGAAGGCACCAGCGTCTGATTGAGCACCCAGAAATTGACCTGTGTGAACTGGCCGCCGAAGCTCATCGAATGCGAGCCGCGCGTCCACGTCACCGTGTCGCCGATGTCCAGCACGGGCGCATTGCGGCGGCTGGGCGCGGTTACCGTCGTCGCGGAGGTAATGCCCGCCGCCCCGATGCCCAGGCTGAACCCGCCCTGATTCGCCACCGGGCCGGTGAAATGCGCCGGCGTCACGTCCGGAAAAAACAACACCGTGCCGCCGTTGAAACCGAAACGCGCTTCGTTGACCAGCGCCGGCGTCAACGTCGAACGCAAGGCCAGCGATTCGGCGAAGCGATTGGAAAATTGCCCGCCCTGATTCGGGAAACCGGGGAACGCCGGGTCTACGGCATTGAGCGTATCCACGGTCGTCACATAGCTCTGATAGTTGTAGGTGCTTTCCAGCTTGTGTTTGTCCGACAAGATGAAATCGAAGCGAATCGTCGGGTAATAGCGGTTGCCGCTGCTGTTGTTGGCAAAGGTGAAACTTTGCAGGTTCGGATTGGTCAAAGGCACGATGCCTGCTTCTTTGGTGGAACTGCGAATGTCGCCCAACAGCTTGCCCACTATGGGGTCAACCGTCGCCGTCTGGTTGTTGCGCCCGGCCAGAGCCAGCAGGTCTATGCGCTCGACGCTGGTGACACCATTGACCGTGCGGTTGTACTGAAAAATGCCGCGTTGCGTGTCGGGGCTCAGGATCGTGCGCGTGCGGCTGATTTGCGTCGGCTGGCGGAACTCTTCGTAGTTGATGAAGAAAAACGCGCGGTCTTTGCCGTTGAACAGTTTGGGAATCCTGATCGGGCCGCCGATGCGTCCGCCGAATTGATTGAGCAGCACGCGGTCGCGCGGCGCGTGGCATTTCTTGGGATCGAAGGCCTGCGCGGTGCCATTGCACGGTTGCCCAGTGTCTTCGTGAACCGCCGTCTGATTGCGGTTGTTGAACCAGTAGTTGGAATTGAGCCAGGGGTTGCGATGATATTCGTAAAGACTGCCGTGGAATTCGTTGCTGCCCGTACGGGTTGAGATACGAATTTGCACAGCGCCTTGCCCGGCGCTCTCGGCCCCCGGCGTCGCGGTCGAGACGGTCACCTCTTCGACGGCGTCAATGCGCGGGCTGATGTAACTGAAAAAGCCATCGCCCGTCTTGTTGAAATTGTCCTGCGTATTCAGACCGTCAATCGTGATGTTTATGCTGGCCTGCGGCAAGCCGTTGACTGTCGAACCGCGCGGGCCGCCCGTGGTGTTGACGCCTGGCAAGTTCGTCAGGAAATCCAGCACGTTGCGCGTTTGCAGCGGCAACTGGGCGATCTGATTGACGTTTAACGTGGTCGAGATATTGGCCGATTGCGTTTGGACGATCTCGCCGCCGCCCTGCACCACGACGGTCTCGCTGGCCGCGCCGACTTCGAGTGTGACGTTCACGGTGGCCGGCACGCCCGCGTCGAGTTTCACGTCCTGCACGTTCACGTGTTTGAAGCCCGCCGCCGTGATGCTGACGGTGTACGTGCCGCTACCCAGCGAAGGGATGGTGTAGTTCCCGCCGCTGCTGGTGACGGTTTTGAATTCCGCGCCGGTCGCCGCGTTTTTCGCGCTGACCGTGGCATTCGTGACGACCGCGCCGTTCTGGTCGTTGACGACGCCGGAGAGCGACGCC
>JANOWX010000980.1:0-3838 GCA_031418175.1 Acidobacteriota bacterium
GCGCCTTCCAATTCGCCCATGCACAACGGGCGGAAGCCGCGCGCATCACGGATGGCGATTAAACTGTCCGGCGTCTCGAACAACATCGAATAAGCGCCGTCATCGAACATCAGCGCCTCGACGATGGCTTCGGTCAGATCACGGCGGCGCGAGCGCGCGACGCGATGCAGCACGACTTCGGTGTCAGAGGTCGAAGAGAAAATCGCGCCGTCCTGTTCCAACTGCTTGCGCGCCTCGCTGGCGTCGGGCAGATTGCCGTTGTGGCACAGCGCGATCTGGCCGTAGCTGCATTTGACCGCAAACGGCTGGGCCTCGTTAATACTGACTTTGCCGGCGGTCGAATAGCGCACGTGGCCGATGGCGGTGCTGCCTTGCAAGCGTTTGAGGTTGGCTTCTTGAAAGATGTCGCTGACGTGGCCCATGCCGCGTTCGGAATAAAGCCGCACGCCATCCGCCGAAACGATCCCGGCCGATTCCTGCCCGCGATGTTGCAGGGCGTACAGTCCCAGATAAGCGAGCCGCGCGGCTTCGGCGTTGCCGAAGATGCCGAAGACGCCGCACTCTTCACGAAATTTATCGAACAGCATTTGCCTACTTTTGCCTAGTTTTGCCTAGTTTTGCCTAGTTTTGAATGATTGCGCCTGTGTTGTTGTGGATGAAGCTTGAACGAAGCAGGCGGCAGTATAAACAATCGGCGGGCTGAGGCAAAAGGCGCGTCCCTCGACATTGCCAAGCCTGCCGCTTCAGTAGAGAATGCCGCCCGCCCAGGCTGGCAGTCAGAAGCCGATGAAGTTACTTCCCTAATTCGCCACAGAGTCGTACCAACAGCAATGACCACCGCGTAACTGCGGTATTGGAGGACAGCAGCATGAAAGTCAATTGGTTTCACTTGATGCCGTATCGCTGGCTGCCGGACAACTTCCGCGCGCAGTATCACGGCGTCTGGGTAGATTTGCCGAACAAACTCTATGACCCTGAGCGCGGGCATACGCTCTACAACGAATATCTGGACATGCTCGAATACGCCGATCAGATGGGCTTCGATGCGGTGGGCGTGAACGAGCATCATCAAAACGGCTATGGGATGATGCCGTCGCCGAACATCATGGCGGCGGCGCTGGCGCGGCGCACGTCCAAAGCCATGCTGCTCGTGCTGGGCAATTCGATTGCGCTCTACAATCCGCCGATTCGCGTGGCCGAAGAGTTTGCGATGCTCGACGTGATTTCGGGCGGGCGCTTGATCGCGGGCTTTCCGGTCGGCACGCCGATGGATGTCAATTATTGCTACGGCCAAAATCCCGTCACGCTGCGCGACAAATACCGCGAAGCCCACGACCTGATAATCAAAGCGTGGGCTGAACGCGAGCCGTTTGCCTGGAACGGCAAATACACCAAGCTGCGTTACGTCAATCTCTGGCCGCAACCGATTCAAAAGCCGCATCCGCCGATCTGGGTTCCCGGCACGGGGTCGCTGGAAACGTGGGATTTCTGCGCCGAGTTGGGCTACAACTACAGCTATCTTTCGTTCAGCGGCTACATTCGCGCGCAGCGCGTGCTGGATGGATATTGGGAGCGCATGGCGCAGCTTGGCAAAGAACCGAATCCGTACGGCTGTTGCTTCTTCCAGCAAATCTGCGTCAGCGATACCGACGAGGCCGCTGAGCGCGAATGGTGGCCGCACGTGGATTACTTCTTCAATCGCTGCCTGCACCTTTATCCGGGGATGGCGGGGCCGCCGGGTTACATGACCGAAGCGTCGGTGCGCGCCGGGATCGTCGCACAGGCCGGCAACACATCGCTGAATATGGGCATGAATAAAACGTGGAAAGAGTTGGTGGAGGGCGGCTACATCATCGCCGGGTCGCCGGAAACCGTGCGGCAACGCTGCGAAGAGTTGGCAAAGAATTTGCGCATCGGGCATCTCGGCGTCGCCTTGCACATCGGCAGCGCGCCAATGGAATTGACGAACCGATCAACCTATTTGTTCGCCACCGAAGTCTTGCCCCACCTGCGCCCGATTTGGAGCGAGTACGAAGACCATTGGTGGCCGCAAGCCTTGCCCGAACGCGATCAACCCGGCACGCATAACGACGCCGTCAAAGCGCAAGCCGAACGCGCGAAGGAGGTGCAGGCATGAACACACCAAACATTCGTATACTCAACCTGGGCGACAAGCGCCCGCAGATTCAGGTGCTCGAAGCGGGCGCGGGCGAACCGCTGCTCTTCCTGCACGGCGCGGGCGGCATCGCGGGCTGGTTCGGCGCGCTGCCATTGCTGGCGGAACGCTTTCACGTCTACGCGCCGCTGCTGCCGGGCTTTGGCGAATCCACCGGGCTGGAATATTTGGACGATCAATTCGATCTGTTTCTGCACGGCTTCGACGTGATCGAAGCGTTGGGCTTGGAGCGGCCCTACATCGTCGGTGAAAGTTTGGGCGGTTGGCTGGCGGCGGAGATGGCGGCGCTCCGGCCCAAAGAAGTTGGGCGCTTGGCCTTGCTCGCGCCCATCGGTTTGTGGCGCGACGCGGCGCCCGTCGCCGACATCTTCGGCATGATGCCGGGCGAGTTGGTGCCGTTTCTCTATCACAATTTGGAATGCCCGGCGGCGCAACAGATGATGATGACGACGCACCTGTTCAGCGACAAGGATGACCGCACGCCGGAGCAAATCGAAATGCTCATCACGATGTCGCGCGGCTTCCGCACCGCCGCGAAATTCCTCTTCCCAATTCCAGAAGCCGGCATGGAACATCGCTTGTGGCGCATCCAAGCACCCACGCTGGTGGTGTGGGGCGAGCAGGATCGGCTGATCGCTCCGAGCTATGCCGACATTTTCCAGGCGAAAGTAGCGCATTGCGAAGTCGTGAAGATTCCCGACGCGGGTCACGGGATGTGTTTGGAAACGCCGGAACCGTTGGCGGAGGCGGTGCTGCGGTGGGGGCAAGCAACGTCGTAAAATCTTCTTTCTGATCACCATGACAAACTCGCACGTCGGTCACTACAAAATCATCGCCCCGCTCGGCAAAGGCGGCATGGGCGAGGTCTATCGCGCCCGCGACACGCGCCTTGACCGCGAAGTCGCCATCAAAATCCTGCCCGCCGACTTTGCCAAAGACGCCGACCGGCTCAAACGCTTCGAGCAGGAAGCGCGCGCGACCTCGGCGCTCAATCATCCGAACATTCTGACGGTCTACGACTTCGGCACGCACGAAGGCGCGCCGTACCTCGTGATGGAATTGCTGGAAGGCGAAGAGTTGCGCGCACGGCTCGATGGAGGCGCGCTGGCGCCACACAAAGCGCTCGATTACGCGCAGCAAATCGCCAGCGGACTGGCCGCCGCGCACGCCAAAGGCATCGTTCATCGTGACCTCAAGCCGGAGAACCTGTTCATCACGCACGATGAGCGCGTCAAGATTCTGGACTTCGGTCTGGCGAAGCTGCGCCCGCAGCGGAACGAGCCGGTTGATTTGGAAGACGAAACGCGCAAGAAGATCACCGATCCCGGCACGGTGATGGGCACAGTCGGTTATATGTCGCCGGAGCAGGTGCGCGGGCAAGAGGCGGATCATCGCGCGGACATCTTCAGCTTCGGGATGATCCTGCACGAAATGCTGAGCGGCCGACGCCCGTTCACCGGCGCATCAATGGCCGACGTGATGAGCGCGATTTTGAAAGATGAGCCGCCGGAGTTGAGCGAATCGAACCCGAAGATTTCGCCGCAGTTGGCAAAGTCGGCGGGCAGGATTTTGATGGCGACTTCGCGGTCAAGGCGCGTGTCGCGGGCGCGATAGACCTCGCCCATGCCGCCTTTGCCGAGCGGGGCGATGATTTTGTAGTGA
>JANOWX010000981.1:0-8313 GCA_031418175.1 Acidobacteriota bacterium
GCCGACCTGCTTTTCCAGATTGACGCGCGCCGTCTGATTGACCTCGAGCTTGAGCTCGTTCGAGGCGATTTTCTTGAAGCCGTTGGCTTCGACCGTGATGACGTAAACGCCGACGGGCAGAAACGGGATCGTGTAAATGCCCGAATCGCTGCTGCGGGCGCTGTATTCGAGCTTGGTGCCCTGATTGGTGGCGACGACCTTGGCGTCCCTGACCGCCGCGCCTTGCGGGTCGGCCACAGTGCCGGTGAGCGTCGCCGTATAGGTTTGGGCGGTCGCGGCCAGCGGCGTAAAGATCATGCCGCAAGCCAGCAACAAAGCGCCCAAACGCTGGGCTAGTGTTTTCATTAGAGTATCTCCTTAAAGTTTGAGGGGTGGCCGCAGCGCGCGCTACGGCCAGTTCAGGCAACGATGACCAACTGGCGCGGGAGTTTCCCGGTTCCGTTGCATCGTCGCGGTTTCATTCGTTCGTTTTTCGACCCTCAGCAAAGCTCGGTTTGAATGTCTGGGATGTCCTGTGCAATTGGTATTAAAAGTATAATAAGCCGGGCGGCGAAATGGCAACCGCAATTTCCGTCAAAAGTTTTGCGCAAGAGCGCTCGGGGGCAACGTGACGGACACCCCGCTGCCGTTGCCACGCAGGCCGCTGATGGCGGAAACTGGCGCGGGAGAGACAAGGTTTATGTTCGCAATTTCTTCGAAACTGGCGCGCTGGTGCGGGGCGCTCCTGCTTGGCGTCGGCCTGGCCGTGGCGCAGGAACCTGTTCGTAATGCTGACGACACGCAGTTGCGCCTGGCCGGCAAGTTGTTGCTCGACGCCCGGCGCGACGGCTTTATGTCCATCAAAGAAATTATTCCCGCGCCCGACCAACAACATTTCGCGGTCGTGGCCTGCGGTTACGAATGCAATGACAACGTGGGCTTTTTGTTCAACGCCGACGGCACGGGCAAGCGCAAGTTCACCGCGCGTTGGGATGTCATTCTGCAAAGCGCCGTCGAATGGTCAGCCGCTGGACGGCAGCTTTACTACTACCGCATCAATTCCAGCGGGGCCGCGGCGCCGCGCGGCGCGCCGCAGCAAGGCTGGATCGAAGTAGACGTGCAGACCGGCCGCAAAGCGCCCGCGCGCTCACGGCGCTTGAAAACGACGGCCAGCTATGTGGTCTTCAATGTGCGTCACGACGATGGCTTGAATGTACGGGCGCGCGCCGCTGCCAAAGCTCAGGTTGTCGGCACGCTGCCACACGACACCAAAGGCGTGCGCGTCATCGGCGCGGCGGTACGGGCGGGCGGCAACGTCTGGGCGCCCATTCAAGCCCATGGCCTGGCTGGCTGGGTCAATCAAAACTATCTGTGCGAAGCGCGCGCGGAAACCAAACCAAACTGAAATGAAACTCTTCAAGGTTCTGAACTACCTCTTCCTGGCGCTGTTCGTTTTCAGCGTCATCGTGCAATACAACGATCCCGATCCCTGGGTTTGGATGGCGGTCTATGGTTTGGCGGCGGCGGCCTGCCTCATTGCGCACAAACAACCCGCGCACTGGTTGTTGAGCGGAACGTTGTTGCTAGCCACGACGCTGTGGGCCGCGACGATTGTGCCGCGCGTGTGGGGCCGTGTCCGCTTCGGCGAACTGTTCGAAGCCTGGGAGATGAAAGACCTGCGCGTGGAAGAAGCGCGCGAATGCGGCGGCTTGTTGATCGTAGCAGTGTGGATGCTCGCGCTTTTTTTGCGCGCCCGGCAAATGAGGTTGACGCGCCGCAACCGCGCAACGCAGAATTGATGCTCCCCTCGTTCCCAAGCGATTTTCCGGCGCAACCCAGCTTCGCAGCTTTCCCAACGCGCGGCCTGGTTCCGCGCAAAGCACAAACAACCAAACCATTTTGCAGAGGAGATAACGACTATGAACTTGACAGGCTTATTGAGCGACGCGTTGGGCGGCGGCACGGTTAGTCAGATCAGCCAGACGATTGGCGCGGATGAAAGCGCGACGAGCAGCGCGATACAAGCGGCCTTGCCGATGCTGATCGGCGGGCTGGCGCGTAACAGCCAATCCGAAGACGGCGCGGCCTCGTTGCTGAACGCGCTGAACAAAGACCACGACGGTTCGATTATGGATGACATCGGCGGCTTCCTCAGTGGCGGCGCGGCGGGCGGCATCGGCTCGGCCATCCTGGGTCACGTGCTGGGCGGCCGCCAGGGCCAGGTCGAACAAGGCATCAGCGCGGCCAGCGGCCTGGATATGAGCAAGGTCGGCCCGTTGCTGGCGCTGCTTGCGCCGGTGGTGATGGGCGCGCTCGGCAAAGCCAATCAACAACAGGGCGGCATGGATACGAGTGCGCTGGCGGGCCTGTTGGGCGGCGCGCATCAGCAGATGTCTTCCAGTTCGCCGATTCTGGGCATGCTCGGCGGCTTGCTCGATCAGGATAAAGACGGTTCGGCGCTGGATGATATTTTGGGCATGGCAGGGCGTATGATGAGCGGACGGTGATTGAATGCGGAATGCGGAACCCGGAATGCGGAACGATTGGTAACGGCCTCAATCATCCGCATTCCGCATTTACAGCCGATTATCAGTAGTAACCGCCGTCGTGCCAGCTTGCTGTTTCACACGACTATCTCGCTTCTCTTTTTTTCCCCTGACAATCCGGAGGTGTTATGAAGTTTTCCTTTCAAAGCCGGAATCTTTCGGCCAATGCGGTTTATCTGTCTTTATTGCTGCTGGCCTGCCTGGCGCTGTTGTCGCCCGCCCTGTGGCAGCCAGCGCGTGTCACGGCGCAGGGCGCGAACAAAGGCGCGGCGGAATTCGTTGCGGCGCCAGGCGGCGGCTACATCATCCGCGCCCAGAACGGGCAGCGCGTTTGTCAAAAAGCCACGCCGGCAGAGATGTCGCTGTTGCGGCGCGTGGTTGAACAACCTGAGTTGCGGGTGATTTATCCCGGACGTACCAGCGCCAAAACCGCAGAGCAAGCGCAAATCGGCTTGCGCGTCACGTTGCGCGCCAGCGCTCAACTCGATAATTTCCCGGAAGCCAAAGCCGCGTTTATCCGCGCCGCGCAAAACTGGGAGTCGCAGATTCTCTCGCCGATTTCCATCGTCGTTGATGTGGATTTCGGGACGACCTTTTTTGGCGAACGTTATGACAGCGCCTTAACCATCGGCGCGACCGAACCACAGTTCATCGGCAGCCGGACGGGGTACGCCAGTATCAGGGCTGCGCTCATCGCCGGCGCTTCGAGCAATGCTGAGACGACGTTGTATAACGCTTTGCCTGGCGGGCAACTGCCGACCGATCAGGGCGCCTTGACGGCTGTTATCACAGAGGCGTCGGTCTTTCGCGCGCTGGGTTTGATCAGCGCAACCGCCAATCCTGATACCGAACAACAACTCGGAACGCCGCCGCGCATCGGTTTCAATTCCGTCTTTCCTTTCGATTTCGATCCGAGCAACGGTATTGCCTTCAACCGGATTGATTTCGATGCCGTGGCTACGCACGAAATCGGCCATGCGCTGGGCTTCCTTTCATTTGTCGGCGAGAAAGAGCTTGACCCGGCTTTTGCGGCGACCGTCACCGTGCTGGATTTCTTTCGCTTCCGCCCCGGCGTCAATCTCACCACCTTTCCCACCGCGCAACGCATCCTGGCTTCGGGCGGCGCGCAGATATTCTTTGGCGGGGGCGTGGAATTGGGATTGTCAACCGGGCGAGGTGACAGCACCGGCGGCGACGAAAATCAGGCCAGTCACTGGAAGGACGATGCACTGACCGGTCTGTATCTCGGCGTGATGGATCCGACGGCCAGCAACGGCCAGCGCGAACAGATCACCCAAAATGATTTGCACGCCTTCGACACCATCGGCTACCGCGTGCGCAGCGCGCAACAACAGATTGACGTGGCGTCGCGTGTGCTCGATTTCGGCGACGTCGCCTTAAGCGCCAACGCCGAACGCACCTTGGCCGTCTTGAACACCGGCGGCCAACCGCTGTCAGTGACCGGCCTGACCATCAGTAACGCGCGTTTCAGCCTGATCTCGCCCGGCACGTCTTTCACCATTGCGCCCAATGCGCAACAAAACGTCGTGTTGCGTTTCACGCCCACGGCGAATGGCGCGCAAAACGGTACGCTCACGCTGACCAGCAACGATCCCAATCGCCCCAGCCTCACCGTGCAACTCAGCGGCTTCGGCGGCGCGCAACCAAACGTGGCGCTGACTTCAGGCACGGCGCAAACCGGCACGCTGCCCGCGCCGCCGGTCGCCAACGACTGCCAGCTTGACCCGACGCAATTCACCATTCAGGTGCCGCTCAATGCCACGCAACTGCGCCTGACCCTGAGCGGCAACCAGGACATTGATTTGTATGCGCGCTTCGGGCAGCGCGTCACCGGCCTTTCGCCTGACTGGGTAGCCGACCACGTTTCCGATTCGCCCAACAACAACGAAACCATCACCGTCACGCCCAACAGTTCACCCGCGTTGCGCGCGGGCGCGTATTTCATCGGCATCACCAATTGCGGCCCCGGCGCGGCCAATTACACACTGACGGCCACGGTCACGGGCGGCGCTGCCGCGCTGGCCGCCGTATCCGCCGCCAGTTTTCGCGGCACTGAATTGACGAGTGAATCCATCGTCAGCGCCTTCGGCACGAATCTGGCGACCGCCAACGCCAGCGCGACGAACACGCTGCCGACCTCACTGGCGGGCACAACCGTCAGAGTACGCGACAGCGCCAGCGTCGAACGCCTGGCACCGCTCTTCTTCGTTTCGGCGGGACAGGTCAACTTTCTGGTGCCGGTCGGCAGCGCGCCAGGCACAGCCACCATCACCGTGACCAGCGGCAACGGCGCAATCTCGGCGGGCACGATCAACATTGTCGCCGTCGCGCCCGGCCTGTTCGCCGCCAATGCGAATGGGCAGGGTGTCGCGGCCGCCGTGGCCTTGCGCGTGCGCGCCGATGGCAGCCAGATATTCGAGGCGGCGACACGCTTTGACAGCGCCACCAACCGCGTCGTCTCAGTGCCCATTGATTTGGGAGCGGCCAGCGAGCAGGTCTTTGCGGTGCTGTTCGGCACCGGCTTTCGCAATCGCAGTTCACTAAATGCTGTGACTGCCCAAATCGGCGGAACGCCCGCGCAAGTGCAATCCGCCGGTGCGCAAGGCAGCCAGGTCGGACTCGATCAAGCAAACGTGTTGTTGCCCAGAAGCCTGGCTGGGCGCGGCGAGGTGGACGTAGTGTTGACGCTCGATGGCAAGACGGCCAATACCGTGCGCGTGAATATCAAGTAAAGCTAAGACCCTGGGTACGCACCGCTTCCAGCGTGCAGGCGTGGCGTGAGACAGATTGATGCTGAAAGGAAACCCTCCGGCATTATTGCGTCTTACCTCACGTCTGCACGCTGGAAGCGCTGCGTACCCAGGGGGCCGGGCCTCAATCCAGTTTCAACTCATCCAGTTTCAACAGCGAATGCAGCATCACATTCGCTCCCTTCGCAATATCGTCAGGCCGTGAAAACTCGCGCGGGCTGTGGCTGATGCCGTCCACGCTGGGCACGAAGATCATGCCCACCGGGCCGAGGTGCGCGATTTCTTGCGCATCGTGCCCCGCGCCGCTCGGCAGCGTTTTGGTTGAATAGCCTAAGCCGCGCGCCGCTTCGTCAATCACGCGGCGCAAGCGTACATCGGTCGGCGCGGGCGGCGTGGCATTGACTACCTTGAACTCGAACTTCGTCCCGGTGGCCTGTTCGATCTGGCGCACCTCGGCTTGGATCCTTTCAAACAGCATTTGCACTTTGGCAGCATCCAGATCGCGCAAGCCTAAACTCGTATTGACGCGGCCCGGAATCACATTGAACGCGCCGGGCAGGGCTTGCAGCTTGCCGACCGTGCCGACCTGACGGCCCGGCACGCCGGTGACGATGCGGTTGACGGCCTCGATGAATTTCGCCGCCGCCAGCAAGGCATCGCGCCGCTGATTCATCGGCGTCGTGCCCGCGTGATTGGCGAAGCCCTCGACCGTCACGTCCCACCAATACACGCCGACGATGCCTTCGACCACGCCGATGTCGAGTCGCTCGGCGTGCAAGATGCCGCCCTGTTCGATGTGCAATTCCAGATAGCCCGCGATGTCGCCACGTTTGCGCACGACTGTCGCCAGCTTGTCGGGATCGCCGCCGATGAATTTGATGCCCTCGCGGATGGTCTTTTTGGAATTGGTGACTTGGTTGAGTTCGCGTTCAGTCAACCCGGTGGCGAGCGCGTGGCTGCCGATGGTGCCGCCCTCTTCGTTTTGAAAGAGGATGACTTCCAACGGGTGGCGCAGCGCCACGTTGTTTTCGGCCAGCGTCTGCGCAACTTCGATCGCGCCCATCGAACCGACCTGCCCGTCGTAACTGCCGCCCGCCGGCACCGAATCAATGTGCGAACCAATCAGCAACGGTTTCAAGCCCGCCTCTTTGCCCGCGCGCCGCCCGATGAGATTACCCACCGCATCAATGCTCACGTCCAGCTTGGCCGCGCGCAGCAGCTTGGTGGCATACTCGCGCCCTTGCAGGTCGGCGTCGGTATAGGCAACGCGCTGTGTGCCGCCTTCGGGTGTTTTGCCGAATTGCGCCAGTTCAGCCAAGTGCGCGTTGAGCCGCGCGCCATTCACGCGCAGTCTGTTGCTGCTTTGCGGCAGTGCCAACGCGCCCGTGGTAAACAACAAATTCAGATTGAAGTCTCGACGTTTCATCAACAGGTTCCTCCGCAAAGTACCGTAGGTTGTCCAAACTGCGGGTGACTTGGAATGAAAGCATTCAAGTGACCCGGAGACGCTTTGCCGCTGAAATGCTCCGCAGGTTAGACAACCTACGGTACATCGCCCGCCGCATGTCGTCCTCTAACGTGTGTATCTGCCATTCGGCATTCTGACCGGCCCCGGATGAAAGAATTTCTCCGGCGTCATCACGCCATCCTGTTTGAAGACCCCGCCGTTCTTCATCACAAACCGCACCTGCCGCAAGGCGTCAATGTCGCTGAGCGGATCACCGGCCACCGCGATCAAGTCGGCAAACATCCCAACCTTTATCGGCCCGCGCTCTCTGACGATGTCGGCGGCCTTGTAGCCATTGATCGTCAGCGCGCGCAGGATGTCGGCGTTGGGAATGCCCGCCGCTTTCCACGTTTCCAAAAACTCAATCGTCAGGTCGCCGCGCGTCAGCCATTCGCCGGTCTTCGCGTCCTTCATACGCTCGTTCCAATAATCGAAGTCGGTCGAATAGGTCAGCGGCACTTTCTTTTCCCAGGCGTCGCGCAGCTTGGCGACCGTTTGTTTGAAGGCCGCTTCGCTGCCGCGATAGTTGGTGAAGGGCGTGTCGGTGCCGGCCAGAAAAATCCCTTTCTCGGCCATCTGGCGATGGTGTTCGGGCGTCAGCGCCTGGCCGTGGCCGATGATGTGAATGCCAGCGTCAATCGCGCGTTGCGCGCCTTCGGGCGTTTGGACGTGGCCTTCGACTTTGCAGCCGCCCTTGGCCGCTTCGCTGATGGCGAGCTTGATGTCTTCGACCGAATAGCCCCAGGGCTTGCAATCAATGCAGAGCTTGATGGTGCGCGCGCCGAAGAGCATGTTCTCGCGCACGGCGCGCACGATCTCGTCGTGGCTGTTGGCGTCCAGGTATTCGGGATAGACGATGTTTTTCTGCTTGTACATTTCCGGCGTGGGCCACAACTGCCCGCCCGTGCCGCCGATGATGATGCCCGACGGAATCACCGTCGGCCCCGGCAGCCAACCCTGTTCAATCGCCTGGCGCAAGGCCGTGTCGGCGTATAGCCCGTTGTTGCCCACGTCGCGGATGACTGTGAAACCCGCGTTGAGCAATTGAATGCCGTTCGACGCCGCCTGAAGCGCGCGCAACGGCGTGGATTCCATCACATAGGTCAAGTAGTAATAATTATTCTCCGGTTGCTCTTTGTAAGTCATCGCCATGTGCGTGTGCGCGTCCACCAGGCCCGGCAGCACGGTGAGCTTCGACAGGTCAATGACGGTAGCGCCGGCGGGGATGGCGAGATTCGCGCCGATGGCTTTGATCTTTTCGCCTTCGATGAGGATGACCTGGTTGGCGGCGGCCGTGCCGGTTTCCGGATCAAGCAGGCGGCCCGCTTTGATGGCCGTGATGGTTGGGGTTTGCGCGACGGTTAAGCTTGCCAGCAAGGCCGCCAGTAACAGACAGAATGCAACAGTTTGTTTGTTCATGGGTTTCTCTCCAGAAGAATGAAAACAACGGATTGAAACCTGGGTACGCAGCGCTTCCAGCGTGCGGGCTTGGCAGCGGACGGATTGAAAC
>JANOWX010000982.1:0-14446 GCA_031418175.1 Acidobacteriota bacterium
TCACGCGCTCGCCGCCCGAGGCTCCGTGGGTAGCATTGCTGCTACGACGCACGCTCGTTTGGCTACCTGTCTAACGGGCAATTTCCAGGGTCGGGACGTTTCACCCGACCAGATCGAACCGAGTTACTGGCGCACCGAAGACACACAAAGATTCACGAAGCTGGGGGCAGTGTGCCACCGCCTCTCTTCGTGAATCTTCGTGTGCCTTTGTGGGAGAACCATTGTTTGAAAAATGAGCGCGCATTATGCGGGCGAGGCCGAATGATGACAAGCGAGCTACTCGCGCTGCATCAGCCAGATGCTCACGAAGATCAGCAGCACGCCCGCCAAACGCGGCGGTGTCAGCGCACGTTGCGTCAAGCCCAGCCAGCCGAATTGATCGAGCAGCAGCGCGCCCACCAATTGCCCGCCGATGATGGCTACTGAAAAGCTGGCGGAGCCGATACGCGGCACACACAAGGTGGCGATCACGATGAAACAGGCCCCAATGATGCCGCCACACAACGCCCACCAGGGGGCGTCCAAGACGCCACGCAAATTGCCGGGTTGATTCAACCGCACTGTCAGCCCAATCACCACCAAGCTGATCAAGACGCCGCCCAGATGGTTGAGCGCTGCGGTGTAAAGCGGGTTGTAGACGAATAAGCGCAACTTGGCATTCATGGCGGCTTGCGCTGGAATAAACAATGCACCCAGCACCGCTAAGGCAGTCCATCCGAATTTCATGCGGGTTCACCTCGTTCGTAAATAGTTGGCGCGCCTTGGGCCGGGGAATGATGCAACGCGGCCCAAAGCAACGCAACCGGGTTGAACGTTCATTTCGGCGCTAGGCAAGCGCGCGCTCGTTCGGTAAAGTGTGCTCCACCATGCTCGACAAGGAGTCACAACCAATGGAACAACGCAAACTCGGAACCCAAGGCCTGACCGTCTCCGCGCTCGGTCTGGGCTGCATGCAAATGAGCGGCACTTACGGCAGCGCCGACGAGGCCGAAGGGCTCGCCACCATTCACGCAGCGCTTGAGCTGGGCATCAACTTCTTCGATACGGCGGAAGTTTACGGGCCCTTTGAAAATGAAAAGCTGGTGGGCCGCGCGCTCAAAGCCCTCAAGCAAGATAGACGCGACCGCGCCCTCATCGCCACCAAGTTCGGCTTCACCATCAAGGACGGCCGCCCGATTGGGACGAACAGCCGCCCCGCACACGTCAAAGAAGTCTGCGACGCCGCGCTCGCGCGGCTCGGCGTAGCTCACATTGATCTGTTCTATCAACATCGCGTAGACAAAAACGTGCCGATTGAAGATACAGTCGGCGCGCTGGCCGATTTGGTCAAGGCCGGCAAGGTGCGCTACATCGGCCTGTCGGAAGCCAGCGCCGCCACCATTCGCCGCGCCCACGCCGTGCATCCCATCTCGGCGCTGCAATCGGAATACTCGTTGTGGGAGCGCGGCATCGAGGCCGAAATCATCCCGACCTTGCGCGAACTAGGCATTGGCCTGGTGCCCTACAGCCCGCTCGGGCGCGGCTTCCTGACGGGCATCACCAAACGCGCCGATGAATTCCCCGACGGCGATTGGCGCAAGGTGAACGTCCCGCGCTTTCAAGGCGAAAACTTCGACCGCAACATGTTGCTGGTCGCGGCGGTGAAAGAAATGGCCGCGCGCAAAAATTGCACACCCGCACAACTCGCGCTCGCCTGGCTGTTGCATCAAGGCCAAGACGTCGTGCCCATTCCAGGCACCAAACGGTTGGCGTACATGCGCGAAAATACCGCGGCGACCAACATCGCGCTAACGGCGGCTGATTTGCAATGGCTCGACGAGAAACTGCCGGTGGGCGCGGCGGCGGGAGATCGTTATTACGAAATCGGCATGAGCATGCTTGATCGCTGAACAGAGTAAGGGGAACTGTCATGGCTGAACAACAGCTTTTTTCGCTGACGGTGAATGGCCAACCGCAGCAGATAAACGTGGCGCCGCAAACTTCATTAATGGATGTGCTGCGCGATGAATTGCGTTTGACCGGCACCAAAGACGGTTGCGCGACCGGCCATTGCGGCAGTTGTATGGTGTTGCAAAACGGCGCGGCTGTGCGCGCGTGCCTCGTGCCGGTGAAGCGCGCTGATGGCGCCAACATCACGACCATCGAAGCCGTCGCCAACCCCGACGGCACGCTGCATCCCGTCCAGCAGGCCTACATTGACCAGGGCGCGACGCAATGCGGCTTCTGCACGCCTGGCTTCGTGATGGCAACGCTGGCGCTGCTCGAAAAGAATCCCCACCCGACGCTCAAAGAAATCCACAACGGGCACAAATGGAACATCTGCCGCTGCACCGGTCACAACGCGATCATCCGCGCCGTCCAGCAAGCCGCCGGACAAACCGTGCCACCGTTGCCCGCCGTCAAACAGCCGCTCAAGGCGATCAGCCAACCACTGCCCCGCCCCGACGCTGTCGAGAAAGTCACGGGCAAGGGCATTTACGCTGACGACTTGTATGTGGATGGAATGCTGCACGCCCGCGCGTTGCGCAGCCAGTATCCGCACGCGCGTTTGCTGAACGTGGACGTGAGCAAGGCGCGAGCGTTGCCAGGCGTTGTTGCCGTGCTGACCGCTGACGACATTCCCGGCCGCAAAGACTGCGGCGTTCACGAAGTGGACTGGCCGGTGCTGTGTTACGACAAAGTGCGTTACGTCGGCGACGCCGTTGCGCTGGTCGTCGCTGAATCTGAAAGCATAGCCGCCGAAGCGTTGAAGCTGATCGAAGTGGAATACGAACCGCTGCCCGTCGTCACCGGGCCGAAAGAAGCCGCCGCGCCCGACGCGCCGATCCTGCACGATCACGTGCCGCACCATGTGCCCACCGAACACGGCAATTGCCTGAAGCATTACCACCTGGAAAACGGCGACCTAGCGCGTGGCTTTGCCGAAGCCGAGGTCGTGATCGAACGCGAATACAGCACGCAAACCGTCGAGCACGCCTTCATCGAACCTGAAGCCGGTCTGGCCGTGCCTGATCCGACGGGGCGCATCACGGTGTATTGCGGCGGCCAGATTCCCTTTGGTGACCGCGCGCAAATCGCCGCGACGCTGGCCGTGCCCGAAGACCGCATCCGCGTCATCAACTGCCTGATCGGCGGCGCATTCGGCGGCAAGGAAGATGTGTCCGTCCAGATTCACGTCGCGCTGGCGGCAATGCTGACGCGGCGTCCGGTCAAGATGGTGCTCAGCCGCAAGGAATCGCTGCTGGTGCATCCGAAACGCCACGCAACGCGCATCCGTATGAAAACCGGCGCTCGCAAAGACGGCACGATCAGCGCGCACGAAGCCGAAATCTGGGGCGACGGCGGCGCTTACGCCAGCCTGAGCAGCCACGTGATGTTGCGCGCGACCACGCATGCGGCGGGCGCTTACGAAGTCAAAAACGTCAAGGTGGACACCTACGCGATGTACACCAACAACGTGCCATCCGGCGCCTTTCGCGGCTTCGGCGTGACGCAGAGCGTCTTTGCGATGGAAAGCCAGATGGATCAACTGGCCGAGGCGCTGGGCCTTTCGCCCGTCGAGATTCGGCGCAAGAACGTTTTGAATTACGGCAAGCAGACGCTGACCGGACAAGTGATGCACGAAAGCTGCGGCCTGGCCGACGCGCTCGAAGCCGTCGCCGCCGAGATGGAAAAACATCCATTCGTGGCGCCCTTTGTCGAAGTGGACGGCGACAAACGGCGCGCGTGGGGCGTGGCCTGCGCCTACAAAAACACTGGCTTTGGCAGCGGCGCTTACGATGCCGCCGGAGCAGAGGTCGAACTCTTTGCCGACGGGCGCGCCGCCGTGCGCGCGGGTGCGGCGGAAATCGGCCAGGGCCTGGTCGGCGTGCTGGCGCAGGTCGTCAGCGAAGAACTCGGCGTGCCGTATGAAAAGGTTGACGTGCTGGTCGCCGACACCGACCGCACGCTGGATTGCGCGGCCACGACGGCCTCGCGGCAGACCTATGTCACCGGCAACGCCGCGCGCTATGCCAGCAAGGAAGTGCGCAAGCTGCTGTCAGCCAAAGCCGCCGAGATGCTGGGCGCGCCGCCGGAGGAATTGCTGTTTACCGATGGCCTCATCAAGAACAACGGCCATAGCGTCGAACTCGCAGAGATCGTCCGGCTGATGCGGCGTGAGGGACACTTGCCGAAGATGAGTTACCAATACGTCGCGCCGCTGTGCGAGCCGTATCATCACTTCGCCTTCGGCTTCGGCGCGCAGGCTGTGCTGGTCGAGGTGGATGTCAAAACCGGCGCGACGAAAGTCTTGAAAGTCATCGCGGCCAACGATGTCGGGCGCGTCATCAATCCGCTGGCGCTGCAAGGGCAGGTCGAGGGCAGCATCTCGATGGGCCTGGGGATGGCCTTGCAGGAAAACTTCGTGATGCGGGATGGCTACGTCGAGACCGACACGCTCAACAAATGCCGCATCCCGACGATTGACCAGACGCCGGAGGTAATTTCGTTTTTCATTGAACACGAAACCAAAGACGGCCCGTATGGCGGTAAGGGCGTCGGCGAACTGGCTTCGATTCCAACGACGCCCGCGATCATCAATGCGATTTACAACGCGACAGGGGTGCGTTGTTATCATTTGCCGGCGGAGAAGAAGTGGTTGAAGGCGGCGTTGACGGCGGCCTAGCGAGGAGAACGCGATGAGAGCATCTGCACAGAAAACGGCAACAAAAACGCCACGGCTCAGGCGCAAGCTGTTCAAAGAAGCCGAACTGCCGCCGGAAGCGCAAGAACTCCGGCGAAAATTTCGTGAATGGGATGAGAGCTTTGAGAGCCGCGCCAAACGCATGGCCTATGTCCGCAGGCTCTGCAAAAGAATTGCCGAGGCGTATCAGCCTGAGAAGATCATTCTCTTTGGTTCGCATGCTTACGGCACGCCGACACCGGAATCGGATGTGGACTTGCTGGTGGTAATGGATTACGAAGAGCCGCCCTTGGGCCAGTCATTCAAAATGAAAGTTGAATTGGGGCTGGTCACGCCGCTGGATTTGCTGGTGCGCACGCCCAAAGAGGTGCTCTGGCGGCTGGAAGACGGCGATATTTTTATGCTCGACATCTTCTGCCGTGGAAAGGTGATGTATGAATCCAAGCACCGTTGAATGGATCGAAAAGGCTGAGGATGATTGGGACTCAGCGCAGCGTCTTTATCGCGTCCGCGTGAGAATCCAGTACGATGCCGCCTGTTTTCATGCCCAGCAATGCGCTGAGAAATACTTGAAGGCCAGGCTGAACGAAGCTGGGTTGTCGTTCAGCAAGACGCATGATTTGTTGCAACTGTTAACACAAACGACAGCGGTTGAGCCAGGTTGGGCGGTCTTGCAACCAGCAGCGATATTCCTAGCGGATTTCGCGGTGAAGTTTCGCTACCCAGGACAGCGCGCAACCAAAATCCAAGCACAACAAGCGCTCAAGGATTGCCGCGAAATGCGGCGTGTCATCCGCACATCGTTTGGGTTACCCGTCTAAGGAGTTGACATGACCAGAGCCATTTTCGGTCCCACCTTTGAAGAGATGCTTCATCCGAGCGCGCTTGATCCAGCGGTGCGTCAACGCGCCATCAGCGCACTGACCGCAGCGCCCCTCGATCCGATCAACCTTTACAACATCACCTGGCGCGGCGCGGACGATCAAATCAAATACGAAGTCCTGCCCGTCGAATTGACCGGCGTCGCCGCGCCGATAGTCGTGCTGTACGGGCGCGATTTCCCGACCGGCGCGCACAAGGTCGGCGCTGCCTATTCGGTGCTGGCCGAAGCGTTGCTGTTTGGCGAAGTGGACATTGACCGGCACACCGTCGTCTGGCCCAGCACCGGCAATTACGGCATCGGCGGCGCATGGGTGGGCGGGCGCGTCGGCGCAAAGTCCATCGTCGTATTGCCCGAAGGCATGAGCCGCGAGCGTTTCGAGCGCATCGAGAGTTACGGCGCCGAGGTCATCAAAACGCCCGGCGTCGAATCGAACGTCAAAGAGATTTACGACAAAACCTGGGAACTGCGCCGCGAGCCGCAGATTCGCATCCTGAATCAGTTCGAGGTGATGGGGAATTACCGCTTCCATTACCACGTCACCGGCAACACGCTTGTCGAGTTGGCGGCGGAACTGAAGCAGCAAGGCATCGGGGACGGTTCCATCGCGGCGTTCACGTCGGCGATGGGCAGCGCGGGGACGATTGCGGCGGGCGACCGGATCAAACAAGTCTGGCCGGATGCGCGCACCGTGGGACTCGAACCGATTCAATGCCCGACGCTTTATAACAACGGTTACGGCGGCCACGACATTCAGGGCATCGGCGACAAGCACGTGACCTGGGTTCACAACGTGTTGAACATGGACGCCATTGCCTGTCTGGACGACATCGAGTGCAAAAAGGGCTTGCAGGTGCTGACGAGCGAGGCCGGGCAGGCGACGCTGGTGCGGCGTTACGGCATTGCCGAAGCGAAGCTGCAACAGCTCGGCACCATCTTCGGCATTTCGGGCGTGTGCAACGTGCTGGGCGCAATCAAGGCGGCGAAGCATTATCAATTTGGCAAACGCGACGTGATCGTCACCATCTGCACCGACGCGATTGATCGTTACCACTCGGTGATGGCGGAGATGGCCGCAGCATACGGCGTGATGGATGACGCACGCGCAACGGCGTATGTCGAAGCGATCTTTCACGGCGTGAAGACCGACTGGATCAAAGACGGCACGCCGGATGTGCGCCGCCAGTGGCACAACCTGAAATACTTCACGTGGTGCGAGCAGCAAGGCAAGACGGTTGAAGAGCTTGATGCCCAGCGCGACCCGGAATGGTGGCTGAAGCATCAGGCATTGATTCCCGAAATGGACGCGCGCATCAAAGCCGCCCGCACGGTTTGAGCCTATGACCAACTTTATCGGTTTCCGCTGTCTTGAATGCGGCAGTGAATATCGCGTCGGCGAGATTGAATATGTCTGCCCGTTTTGCGGCGGCAATCTGGACGTGCATTACGATTACGAACATATCGGCCAGCAATTCAGCCAAGCCACGCTCGCCGCCGATCGTAACTTCACGATGTGGCGTTATCGCGCGTTGCTGCCGATTGCAGACTCGTCGCCCGTGCCGCCGCTGGCTGTGGGTTGGACGCCGCTTTACGATTGCCCGCCACTCGCCGCCGAATTCGGCGTGCGGCAATTGCTGGTCAAAGACGACGGGCGCAATCCGACCGCTTCGTTCAAAGACCGTCCGAGCGCGTTGGCCGTGGTCAAGGCGCAGGAAGTCGGCGCGCGCGTGGCGACAACGGCGTCGTCGGGCAACGCGGGCGCGGCGCTGGCCGGGATGTGCGCCAGCGTCGGGCTGAAATCCGTCATCTTCGTTCCGGCCACGACGCCCGCCGCCAAAGTCGCGCAATTGCAAATTTACGGCGCGACCGTCGTGCTGGTTGAAGGCAGTTACGAACAGGCTTGTGAATTGTGCCTGGCGGCGTCCGCGCGGTTCGGCTGGTATCAACGCACGACGGGGTACAACCCGTTCACCGCAGAAGGCAAAAAAACGGCGGCGCTGGAAATCGCCGAGCAATTGCATTGGCAGATTCCTGATCGCGTTTTGGTTGGCGTCGGTGACGGCAACATCATCGGCGGTTTGTGGAAAGGCTTTTACGACTTGCAGCAATTGGGCTGGATTGAGCGCCTGCCGAAATTGACGGGCGTGCAGGCGGCAGGCGCTGCGCCGTTAGTTGCCGCCGTGAATGGCGACGGCGTGATTCGTCCTGTAGCCGGGCACACCGTCGCCGATGGCATCAACGTTGGCGACCCGCGCGATGGCACGCGGGCGCTGCGTGCGATGCTTGATTCGGGTGGCGGCGCGGTTGCCGTCAGCGACGAGGAAATCATCGCCGCGATTCCACGGCTGGCGCGCGCGACCGGCGTGTTCGCCGAACCGGGCGGCGCGGCGGCCTTTGCCGGGTTTGTTAAGCTGCGCGAAAGCGCTGTGATTCGGTCTGACGAAAGCGTGGTGCTAGTCATCACCGGCAGCGGCTTGAAAGACATCAACACGGCGCGCCGCGCGGTCGGTGAACCGTTGCGCATCAAACCTGACGTTGGGGAGTTACCGGCTTTATTCGTGTAAAACTGAAACACCCTGCCGCCAAGCCAACATGTCTATGCCCAAACAAACAGCACGCTATTTCATTGAGAGCCTGCAAGAACTTAACCCCGCTGCGATTTGGGCGTCGTTTTTCATCCCTCCCGCCATCGCGCTGATGGCGACTTATGGCCTGAAACCATTTCCCTGGCTGGTTTCACACGAGAACGTCGTGGCTGATTGTTTTGAACAGGCGGTTGGTGAAGTAGCGCTGGACGTTGATTGGCTGGCGGAGACCTTCCCTGAAAGCCAACGCCTTTTCCAGACCATACAACGTGAAAGCATTGTGGAGTATGCTGCCGTTGCCACCGCGTTTCTGGTGATGACCAAGCTGGCCCAGAAAAATATTGTCGAAGTGACGTTACGCGGCGGCAAGGCAGACTATTTTTTGGATGAGCGAAAAACCCTGTTGGAGATCAGCGGAACGGAAAGCGCTGAGCATTTCGCGGCGCGTCACCATGAGAAAGTCCGGCAGTTGAAGGCCAATCCGTTTGGAAAGGGTGGGTACGTGTTTGTCTGCTGTTTCTCCAATCAGAAAGGGCGGCTCTCGTTCCATGCCTTCGACGCAGTTTCGACAGGAGCGTAGTGATGAATAACCTTGTGAGCAATGAAAATTCCACCGCTGACCTGATTTCCCGCAAGTCACTGCTGATTATTCAAGCGCAGTTTCAGCAAGCCTTGGGGCAACCGGCGGAAGCCGCCCGGCAGTTTCTGGCAGCCGCGTTGTTGGAAGAACGGATTGCCAAAGGCTTTCGGCAAACAGGCCATGCCGAGGATGCGGCAATCAGTTTGTTTAGCGCGGCTTCCTGTTACAAGCAGGCGGGAGATGTCGCCAAAGCCATTGCCCTGACGGATGAAGCGTTGACTTTAACGCAGGCAGAAAACTTCGTGGCTGAAATCCAGGCTTTCCGTGCTGCATGCGAACAGGCGCTCCGCTCAATCGGACAAGGCACGCTGCGTGGAATCGTTCGTAACGGCGCGGTTTATCCTTTTGAACCCGGACGGCTAACCGAAGGCCAATTGGTTACGATCACTGCTGCTTGAGGTTTTCGCGATGCTCATCACCAATGCCACGCTCATCACCTGGGGCGCGCCCAATCAGATACTGGAAAAGCACGCTCTCTATCTCGCAGGCGACCGGATTGCCGAGCTTGGCGTGTCGTCCGAACTCGAAGCCAAATATCCGCAAGCCGAACGCCTGGACGCGCGCGGCCAGTTCGTCATGCCCGGCAATATCTGTGCGCACACGCATTTTTACGGGGCCTTCGCGCGCGGCATGGCGCTTCCCGGTGCAGCGCCGAAAGACTTCCCCGAAATTCTGGAGCGGTTGTGGTGGCGGTTGGACAAGGCGTTGTCGCTGGAAGACGTTCGTTACTCGGCGCTGGTCTGTTTGATTGACGCGATCAAACACGGCACGACGACGCTGTTTGATCATCACGCTTCGCCGCATGCGATTGACGGTTCGCTGGAGGTGATTGCCGAGGCGGTGCGGCAAGCGGGTTTGCGCGCCTGTCTGTGTTACGAAGTCACCGACCGCGATGGCCCGGAAAAGGCGCAGGCAGGCATTGCTGAAAATCTGCGCTTCATGAAAGCTCAAATTTCAAATTCGGAATCTCAAATTGCCGCGACCTTTGGGCTGCACGCCTCGCTGACGCTTTCCGATGCGACGCTCGCAGCCTGCCGCAATGCTTGGGACGGCGGCTTTCACATTCACGCCGCCGAACACGAGAGCGACCAGTACGACAGTTTGCAACGCAGCGGCACGCGGGTGATTGACCGGCTGCACAAGTTCGGAATTCTGGGCGAGCGTTCCATCGTCGCGCATGCCGTCCACATTGATGCGCGCGAGGCCGAATTGCTGCGCGCCACCGGCACCTGGGTGACGCATCAGCCGCGCTCGAATATGAACAACGCCGTGGGCGTGGCGGACGTGGAAGGCTTGTTGCGGTTGGGCGTGAAAGTGGCCTTGGGCAACGACGGCTTTTCCAACGCGATGTGGGACGAATGGAAGGCCGCTTATCTTTCGCACAAAGCCGCGCACCGCGACCCGCGAAGGATGAGTGGCGCGACCGTGGCCGAAATGGCTGTGACCAATAATGCCGCGCTCGCCAATGTCTTCTTTCCGCAAGCGCCGTTGGGGGTGCTCGCGCCGGGCGCATTCGCCGACATCATCTTTGTTGATTACCATCCGACGACGCCGCTGACCGCAGGCAATTTGCCGTGGCACATTCTGTTTGGCTTTGAAAATTCGATGGTGACGACGACCATTTGCGCAGGCAAGGTGCTGATGAAAGACCTGCAACTGCTCTTTCTCGACGAAGCGGAGATTACCGCCAGAAGCCGTCAACTTGCGAAGAAAGTCTGGGAACGGTCTGAGGCTTGCTGTGCTATGGTTCCGGCCAAGGAGGCAAAGGATGAATCCAAATGAATGCCAAAAACTTCAAGAAAAAGATGCGTGAGCGCTCACAATTCGAGCGGTTCAGGCAGGTTTGTACGGCGCTTCCAGTAGGTCGGATAGAAAACTCCGAAGAGCCAGATTTCCTTGTCCACTCCGATGAACGAATCTTAGGGGTAGAAGTAACAGAGTTGTATCGCCCGCCAGAGGCTGGCAAACAACCCTTGCAAGAAGCAGAGAGCTTACAAACAAGAATCGTTGATCAAGCTCAATCTATTTATGAAGCCAATGGCGGACCGCCGCTTTATGTCTCAGTTGTTTTTGGGTTCTACGAAAGGTTTAACAAAAAAGATGTCATGGCCCTTGCAAGCAGGTTGGCAAAATTTATTTCAAGCCTTTCGATCAATGAAGGAGATCGTCTCCAACTTGAAAACATGTACGAAGATAGGAACTACCCTGAAGAGATAACTATGCTCTTTATCGATAGGTCTCCTGGTCATAAACAAGCTCTGTGGCATCCGTTTGGAGCTGTTATGGTCCCAGGTTGCGCTCCGAAAGAAATTCAAGCGAGAGTCGACGCAAAGAACAAACTGTGTGATGTGTACCGAAAAAAGTGTCAGGAAATCTGGCTCCTTATTGTGGTGGATGGATTTAGTCTTTCGACTCTGATTGATTTGCCAGATGAAACCTTAAATCATACCTACGAATCACAGTTTGACCGTATATTTCTCTTCGAGAATTTCAGGTTGAAACCCTTTGAGTTGGTTAACAACCACAGCATAATTTGAAGAGAAATCGAAGATTGCCTGAAGACCGTCCGCTGTCACCGTAAGCAACGAGCCAGCTACATTGATTTGAACTTTTTTGAAGGAGGCCGGAAGAAGCATGCCAACCTAACGAGTTGCACTTATGCCGCTGGCGGTGTTTGCCGTGACGTTTACACACTGCAAGAAAGGCGGGATTGATGAGAAACACAGATAGCATTCTGGCGACGTTGAAAGAGCTTAAACCAGTCATCGCGGCCCGGTACAAGGCGAAGGAAATTGGTCTGTTTGGCTCTTTCGCACGGGGCCAGCAAAACGCCGCCAGCGATATTGACGTGCTGGTGGAATTTGAAGAAGGCGCGGATTTGTTCGATTTGGTCGGGCTGGCGGATTATCTGGAAGAAGCGTTTCAGCAAAAGGTGGACGTGGTGCCCAAGCGCGCGCTGCGGGCGGAGTTGCGCGAGGCCGTGTTACGCGAGGTGGTCGCCGTATGAGGGATCGCACGCTCTATTTGAAAGACATGCTGGCGGCCATAGACCGGATCGAGGAATTCGTCGCGGGCCTGGACCTGGCGGCGTTTCAAGCGGATGACAAAACCAGCAGCGCCGTGTTGCGGAAATTCGAGATCATTGGTGAAGCCGCCAAACAAATCCCGGACGAATTGCGCCAAACGTATCCGGCGGTGCCCTGGAAAGCACTGGCCGGCATGCGCGACAAACTAATCCACGCCTACTTTGGCGTGGATTACCCGCTGGTCTGGGAAACGATCAAGAAGCGGCTGCCTCAACTTGCCGCCGAGATACGGAAAATTTTGGACGAGGTGGACTAACCAGGAGAAAAACCATGGCAAGCGAACGTGTTGCGCTCTATCTGCAAGACGCACATTCCCTACAAGACGGCATCAAATACGCGCAGTACGCCGAGCAGAAAGGCTTCGAGGCAGTGTGGCAGGCCGAGAGCCGTCTGGTGCGCGATGCGATTGTGCCGATGGCGGCCTTTGCCGCGACGACCGAGCGCATCAAGATCGGCGCGGGCGTCATCAACAACTGGACGCGCAACATCGGTTTGCTGGCCGCAACGTGGCTGACGCTGGATGATCTGGCGCCGGATCGCATGATCTGCGGCATCGGCGCGTGGTGGGACCCGCTGGCGGCCAACGTCGGCATCGAACGCCGCAAGCCGCTGCTGGCAATGCGTGAGACGGTCGAGGTGCTGCGCCGCCTGTTGCGGCTGGAGAACGTCACCTTTCACGGCGAGTTTCACCACGTCACCGGCATTGAACTCGACGTCGTGCATGGCCGCCGCGAAGCGCGCAAGGTGCCGATTTACATCGGCGCGACCGGCGACCGGATGATGGAGTTGACCGGCGAAATCGCTGACGGCGTGTTGCTGAATTACTGCGTGCCGCCGGAATACAACGACCGCGCGCTGGAATTGTTGGAAGCAGGCGCGAAGAAGGCTGGGCGCACGCTGGCCGAAATTGATCGCCCGCAACTGGTCGTCTGTTCGGTTGACCACGACCGCAAGCGCGCCATCGAGGCGGCAAAGGTGTTGTTGACGCAGTATCTGGCGCAGCAGCCGCACATCGCCAAGGCTTCGGGCGTCAGCGCGGACATCGTCAAGCAGGTGCAATCCATCCTGACCTGGCCCGCGACGATTGAGCAGATTCACGCGGCGATGCAGTACGTGCCGGACGAATTCGTGCTGAAGATTTCAGCGACGGGCACGCCGGATGAGGTGCGCGCGAAAGTGGATGAGTACCGGCGGCGCGGTTGCACTTGTCCGGTGCTGTATCCGATGAGCGATCCGTATTTGATGATGGATACGTTTGCACAAAACTAAACTCTCTCCCACGAAGCCACACGAAGGGAACACTAAGGAGGAGACAGGATGAACAGGATTTTGGCGGGATGAACAGGCTCGCTTTGCCACTCTCGGCTGTCCTGTCAATTCTGTTATCAATCCTGTGAATCCTGTCTAAAAACCTTCGTGCCTGCTTCGTGTGGCTTCGTGGGAAAACCTCTGGAGGAATTTGGAATGTCGAGAATTGTCCGCTGCGGCTTGATCCAGGCCGCGAATGCCGAGCCTGTCGAAAGCTCCATCGAAAAGATCAAGCAGGCGATGATTGATAAGCACGTGGCGATGATCGCCGACGCCGCCAAACAGGGCGTCCAGATCATTTGTTTGCAGGAGTTGTTTTATGGGCCGTATTTCTGCGCCGAACAGAATCCGCATTGGTACGGTTTGGTTGAACGCATTCCTGATGGGCCGACGACGCGGTTAATGCAAGACATTGCCAAGCAACACAAGATGGTGATCGTCGCGCCGATTTACGAAGAAGAGATGACCGGCGTGTATTACAACACGGCGGCGGTGATTGACGCCGACGGCGCGTACCTGGGCAAGTACCGCAAGACGCACATCCCGCATTGCCTGCCGGGCTTTTGGGAGAAGTTCTATTTCACGCCCGGCAATCTGGGCTTCCCGACGTTTGAGACGAAATATGCGCGCATCGGCGTTTACATCTGCTACGACCGGCACTTTCCCGAAGGCGCGCGGGCGTTGGGTTTGAACGGCGCCGAGATCGTCTTCATCCCTTCGGCGACGACCAAGGGGCACGCCGATTATCTGTGGGAACTGGAACAGCGCGCGCACGCGGTGGCCAACGGCTATTTCGTCGGCACGATCAATCGTGTCGGCACCGAAGCGCCGTGGAATGTGGGCGAGTTTTTCGGCTCGTCGTATTTCTCGAATCCCGACGGGCGCATCCTGGCGAAAGGCAGCGAGGACAAGGATGAGTTGATCGTGGCTGATTTGGATTTGGATGAAATCCGCGCGGTGCGCACGCATTGGCAGTTTTACCGCGACCGGCGGCCCGAAATGTACGGCGCGCTGGCCGGGATGGACGGCGTGAAAGGCTAAACTTTGGGAGGCAACTGTGATCGAGATTCACCCTGTCACGCTGGAAGGCTACGGCATACGGTTGGAGCCGCTGGCATTGGAACACCGCGTCGGGCTGGCTGTTGCGGCGGCGGATGGCAAGCTCTGGGAACTGTGGTTCACCTCGGTACCAGAGCCGGCGCAGACGCACGATTACATCGCCAGTGCGCTCGCGGGGCAGCGGGACGGGCACATGCTGCCGTG
>JANOWX010000983.1:0-2824 GCA_031418175.1 Acidobacteriota bacterium
GGCTCTTTTTCGATCACGCCGCGAATAGTGAAGTGCTGATCGTTGATGAGGATTAGATCGCCGATGATCAGGATAAAGGAAGTCACAACGGCTTGCCGCACCAGCGCGCCGCGATCTTTGAGCAAGGCGAGCGAAAACGGCTTGCTGTTGCTCAGTGCAAGTTCGCCGTAAAAAGGGAACTGCTCCTGTACGGCTTTCAATTCGACCATCTTCGGCACGGCCTGCGCGTCTTTGACCGGGCGAATCATCGTCGCGGTTTCCAGCATTTGGGTGTGCGCGGCGACGAAGGGCAGGCCGTAAAAGCGGCTGAGAATTAGTTGCGACTTTTCATCGAAAGGCGCGTTGGCGGCGACTTGCACATCGGCAGTGAGCAGCGCACGCGATTCCTTGTTCACCGAGGCTTTCAGATTTTGCAGCAGCGAGCGCAGCGCGACGATGGAGCCGACGCCGATGGCGATGCAGAGAAAAAAGAAGATCAGGCGCTGCCAGGAAGAGCGCATTTCACGGCGTGCGAGATTGAGGATGAAGCTCATATTGAAAGCAAAAGGCAAAAGGCAAAAATCAAAAGTCAAAAATAGGAAAAGAAAAAGTGCCGGCTTTTTGCCTTTTAACTTTTGCTTTTTGCCTTTTGCTTTTCCAAGTCTTCGACGACATAGCCATCGCGCAACGCAATCTTGCGATCCGCCAAATCCGCCAATTGATGATCGTGGGTGACCAGCAACAGCGTCGTGCCGCGTTCGCGGTTCAGGTTCAGCAGCAAATCAAAAATGTGCGTGCCGTTGCGTGTGTCCAGATTGCCGGTCGGTTCGTCGGCCAGCAGGATTTGCGGTTCGTTGGCAAAGGCGCGCGCGATGGCGATGCGTTGTTGCTCGCCGCCCGACAGTTGCGACGGGTAATGATGCCCGCGCTCGTGCAGGCCGACTTCGTCCAGCAAGGCCTGCGCGCGTTTGGCCGCGCCGGGCCGACCCATGATTTCCAGCGGCACCAGCACGTTTTCATACGCTGTGAGCGAGGGGATCAGGTGAAACGATTGAAAGACGAAGCCGACGTATTGGCCGCGAAATTCAGCCAGTTCGTCTTCGCTCATCGCGGTGATGTTCTGGCCGTTGAGCGCGATCGCGCCGGACGTGGGCGCGTCGAGGCCGGCGATCAAACCGAGCAGCGTGGATTTGCCGCTGCCCGAGGGGCCTACGACCGAGACGAACTGGCCGCGCGGGATGTGCAGGTCTAGGGCGTGCAGGATGGTCAGTTGTTCGCTGCCGCTTTGAACGGTTTTGGAAACGTTGGTTAGTCGAATCATGATCGTCGTTGGCAGGTTGTCAGTTGGCGGTAAAAATTGGTTATGATGTGCGCGCGCAATGCGCCGCAACCACTGACCATCAACCTGAGACGAATATGCCTTGTCGTAAAACTGAATTCAAATCGCACTTCGCGCTGCCGGGAATTTTCCTGTTGTTAGCGTTGTCGCTTGGACTGAATGCTTGCCAGGCCATGCCTTCAGCCACAAACCCGGTGGAATCCGCCGCGCCGGTTTCCACGGTCAGCTCCGTCCCGGCCCAAAAGAGCCCCGCCGGAAAAAGCCCCGCCGGAAAAAACCCCTCAGAAAGAAATAAAGACACGCGCCCGCTCATCGTCGCGTTCGGCGACAGCTTGACCGCCGGGTACGGGTTGTCTGAAGCCGAGAACTACACGACGTTGCTGCAACGGAAGCTGAACGCGGCGGGCTATGCCTATCGCGTCGTCAACGCGGGCGTGTCGGGCGACACTTCGGCGGGCGGGGCGCGGCGTTTGGAATGGTCGCTGGAAGGCGATGTGCGCTATTTGATTTTGGAACTCGGCGGCAACGACGGGCTGCGCGGGCTGCCGACCGCAGAGTTGCGCAAGAACCTGGGCGTGATCATTGCCGCGGCACAGCGCCGCAACATCACGGTCATCCTGGCCGGGATGGAAGCGCCGCCGAATTTAGGCGCGGCTTACACGAACGCCTTCAGGCAGGTCTATCGTGATTTGGCGCGGCAATACACCGTACCGCTGATTCCGTTTGTGCTGGCGGGCGTGGGCGGCAACCCGGCACTGAATCAGCCGGACGGCATTCATCCGAATGCAGCGGGCGAAAAGGTGTTTACTGAAAATGTCTGGCGCGCATTGGCGGCTGTGCTGGCAAAAGCGAAGTAGGGGCAGACCTTCGTGTCTGCCCGGGTGGCGTCATACCCACCTGAGCAGGTCTGAGCCGGCCGGGGGAAGACACGTAGGTCTGCCCCTACATGCCAATAATTGACTTGTCAGAAAGCCAAACCTACAATCCGCGCCATCACGAACAAGCAATCCACGACAGTTCAACATCTCTAAAAAAAGGAGCGCTGAAAAATGCACCTGCGCCTCAACGTCCGTCAGTATCTGTTGTTCCTGTTTGTCCTGTTCCCCCTGCTGAGCTTTCAAGCATTGGCCCAGCAACCCAATCGCAACGCCCCAACACAACAGCCCGCCCAACCGGCAGGCCCGACGCTTTCGCCCAGCGGCCAACTGCTCGACGATGATTTCGCCAAGTTGGTCAAAGAATGGACGACGCGGCCCGAATTCCTCTCGCCGCTGGTGGATCATTTGCCCAAAGTGCAGGGCGTGCCGATGCCCAAAGACATCCTCGGCTATCACGTCGGACAACCAAAAAAACTCACCTATACGACGGATTTGTACCGCTATTACCGCGCGCTGGCCGCCGCGTCGCCGCGCGTCAAAGTCATCGAGATCGGCAAGACAGACGAGGGGCGCGAATGCCTGGTCGTCTTCGTCAGTTCGCAAGAGAACATCGCCAACCTCGAGCAGA
>JANOWX010000984.1:0-8872 GCA_031418175.1 Acidobacteriota bacterium
GTAATGCCGGTTGTAACCAAAGGTCGCGGGCGCCGGATAGTTTGACGTGGCGACGAGCGGCGCGGTCGTCAGATTCGCCGGGAACAGCGTCAAGTAGCCCGCGCCCGTAGTGTTGACGACCGACACATTGCCAACCACAGCTTGCGCGCTGGCCGGCAGTGTGCAGAAGTTCGCGGCCATTTGCGTATGCGTCGCCGCACTGAGGTTGCCGGCGATTGGCGCGTTCGTGCGCGTGCAACCCGTCAGCGGGAAGCCCGGCAAATCGGGCCGCGTTTCGAGCAAGCGCACGGGGCTTGGCAGCGGATTGAACAAGAGCCCCGCGCCATTCGCGTCGGTCGCTTCGGTGCTGTAATAGCCGAGGATGTCCACGACCAGATGCGTCGTCGCGAAGGTGTAAATCTTGAACTTGCCATCCGCGCCCAGCTTCACCGCAAACGGCCCGTTGATGACATCGTTGCCCGCGTAATTCGAACTCGCCACCGTGGGCCGCGTCCCGCCGCTCGGATAAATCGTCAAGTAGCCCAAGGCCGCTGGCAACACGCTCGTCGCGTTACCGACCAACACCTGCGCCGTCGTCGGAATCGAATTGCACGGCGCGGCGACTGGTGAACGCCCCTGCAATAACAAATCCAAATTCGGATCGCCATTCGGGTCGCCTGTGCCGATCAGTTGCGTGCCCGGCGCGCTGCAGCCCGTGAAGCCGGGCCGCGTTTCGAGCAAGCGCACCGGCGTCGCCAGCGCGTGGAAGAACAAACCACCTGTGCCCGGCGGCGCGTAATAGCCGGTCACATCCACAATCACGTGCGTCGTCGCACTGCTGAAAATCTTGAACGCGCCATCGCCTGCACCCAGGCCTACCGTGAAGACGTTGTTGGTGATTTCGCCTGTCTGGAAATTGGAGTTTGCCACCGTCGGTTGCGCCGCGCTGCTGGGGAACAACGTCAGGAAGCCCGGCCCAGAAGGCACGACCGTGATGTTGCCGGTGACGGCGGCCGCATTCGCCGGAATCCCCGCGCAAGCCGTCCGCGCAGGCAGCGTCAACGTGCCCCCGGCACTAACCGGCGCGCCCGGCGTAGTGCAACCGCCAAGCCCCGCGCGCGTTTCAAGCAAGCGCACCGGCTGCGGCAGCGGGAAGAATTGCAGACCGTTGCCGCTGACAATCACCGTGTAAGCGCGTGTGCCTGTGCAGCCGGTGTTGTCGGTTGCGGTGACGATGAAATTGAAGGTGCCCGCTGCGTTTGGCGTACCGCTCAACGCGCCACCGCTCGCGAGGGTCAAGCCGTTCGGCAACGCGCCCGTTGTCACTGCAAACGTATACGGCGCGGTGCCGCCCGTCGCTGTCAACGTTTGCGCATACGCCGTGCCTTGAAAACCATTCGCCAGCGTCGCTGGATTGATGGTGATGATCGTGGTGCAAGGCGGATGGAGTAAGAGCGTATACGCGCGTTCGCCGAAACAAGCGTTCTGATCGGTGGCGCGCATGGTGAAATTGAACGGGCCGAAGACGGCAGGCGTGCCAGACAAAGCGCCCGTCGTGGTGTTGAGCGCCAACCCCGCCGGTAAAGTGCCCGCATTCACGCTCCAGGCAATTGCGCCCGCACCGCCCGTTTGCGTGAAGGTTTGCGTATAGAACGTGCCGGCCCGTCCGGTTGGCAACGTCGGATTTGCCGGATTGACGGTGATCGTCGGGCAAGCGCCGATGACCAGCGTGTAGCTTTGCGTGCCCGTGCAACCGCCGGTAGCAGCCGCCCGGACAGTAAAGTTGAACGTGCCCTCTGCTGTTGGAGTGCCGGAAAGCACTCCCGCCGCCGACAAGCTCAAGCCCGCGGGCAGCGCACCGCCGATGATGTCGAAGGTGTAGGGCGCGGAGCCGCCTGCCGCCGTCAGCGTTTGGTTGTAGCTTGTATTCAGTCCGCCAGCCGGCAGCGTGGCCGGGCTAATTGTGATTGGTGGGCAGTTATCAAAGAGGCAGGCGACTCCCTGATTGGTAGTTCCCCCAAACGCATTGTTGAAGAGGCCGACCAGGATGATGCCATTGCTGATTCCTATCGCACGAGGTTGCCCAAGGGCGCTCAGTTTTTGTTCTTGCGACCAAACTGTCCCGGAGCGCGTGAAGGTGTATGGATAGCCAGAATTCACACCAATCACCGCCCGATTCCCCTCGAACGCGACATAGCCAAATGACTGATTTGTGCCTCCGTCTGTGGAATTGAATTTTTGCTGTAGAGACCAAACCGTGCCAGATCGCGTGTATGCATAAACAGCGCCTTGATCCGTGTTAGCCCCGATCTCACAGCCATCGGCGCCCGCCAAAATCGTTTCGCCGCTGATGGCCACCGAAAAGCCAAAGTGATCGTCCGTCGCGCCGTCGCCAGTCACCAATTTCTGCTGTTGCGTCCAGGTTGTGCCGGAGCGCACGAAGACGTAGACCGAGCCTTGCCTGACATTCGATCCGATGTCGTCCCAGACCGAGCCGACGACAGCCGTGTCGCCCTGAATCGAAACACCATAACCGAACCGGTCAAACGGGCCGGCGTCGGTAGCCGTAAGTTTTTGCTGTTGTGTCCAAGTCCCGCCCGAACGGACGAAAACGTAAACTCCTTGGGAGCCGAAGCTGTCCGTGCCGACAATTAAGGAATTGCCATCAACCGCCAACGAACGGCCAAAATGATTGGCAGGACTGCTGTCGGAAGCAGTCAGCTTTTGTTGCTGCGTCCAAACGCCACTTGTTCGGGTAAAGACATACGCCGCGCCGGGACGATTGTTGATTGCAAGATCAACAGCCGCGCCAACGATGATGGTGTCGCCGGAAATGGCTACGGCGTAACCGAACTGGTCGTCCGCAATCCCGTCGCCTGCCGTCAGCTTTTGCTGAAGCGCCCAATTGCCCCCGGAGCGCACGAAGACGTAAGCGGAACCTTGATTCGCGTTCGCTCCGATGTTGTCGCCAATCACCCCGATCACTGCCGTGTCTCCGCTGATCGCTGCTGACCAGCCAAAGAAGTCGTTGGCCTCGCCGTCGCTCGCCACCAACTCGAATTTGCGATTGACGAAAAGCGTGTACTGGCGCGTGCCCATACAGCCGTTGGCGTCAGTCGCCTTGACGGTAAATGTCGCGCTGCCAATCGCTGTCGGCGCGCCCGTAAGCTGTCCATTCGCAGCCAATGACAATCCGCCCGGCAGCGCACCCGCGCTGACCGTGAAGCTGTAAGGCGCAACGCCGCCCGTCGCCGCCATCGCTTGGAAGTAATTCATGCCCAGCACAGCGGATGTCAACACAATCGGATTGACCGTCACGTTGCCACAAGCGTTGATCGCCAATGCATAAGCGCGTTCGCCGAAACAGCCGTTGCCGTCTGTTACGCGCACGGAGAAGTTGGACGGGCCTGTCGCCGTTGGCGCGCCGGTCAGCGCGCCGGTGCTGGCATTCAACGACAATCCGCCCGGCAGCGCACCCGCGCTGATGCTGAAAGTGGGCGTGCTCGCGCCCGTTTGCGTAATGGTCTGATTGTAAGCGACGCCGAGCGCCCCCGCCGGCAAGTTGGCCGGATTGACCGTGATCGTGCCGCAAATGAGCAACGTGTAAACGCGCGTGCCGATGCAGCCGTTGTTATCGGTTGCCGCTACGGTGAAATTGAACGCACCGCTCGCCGTGGGCGTGCCGGACAGGACGCCACCGGTCGTCAGTGACAAGCCCGCTGGCAGAGTGCCCGCCGTGCTGGCGAAGCTGTACGGAGCAGTGCCGCCCGTCGCCGTCAATGTTTGGTTGTAGCTCGCGCCGGTCAGTCCGTCAGGCAGCGTAGTCGGGTTAATTGTGATCGTTGGGCAAGTGCCGATGACCACCGTGTAGTCACGCGTGCCCATACAGCCATTCGCATCCGTCGCCTTGATCGTAAAGTTGAAACTGCCATTGGCCGTCGGCGTCCCGGAAAGCAAGCCTGCCGGTGAAAGCGTCAAGCCGTTTGGCAAGGCGCCTGTGCTGACGCTGAAGGTGGGCGCGCCAATGCCGCCGGTCTGTGTGACCGTTTGACTGTAAGCCAGACTGGTCGTGCCGCCCGGCAAGGTCGGCGGATTGACGGTGAGCGTCTGGCAATTGATGAGCAGCGAGTAAGCGCGCGTACCCGCGCAGCGATTGGCGTCGGCGGCCTGCAGCGTGAAGTTGAACGTGCCCGCCGCCGTCGGCGTGCCTGACAATTGACCGCTAGCCGCCAGCACTATGCCGCCCGGCAACGCGCCGGCCGCGAGCGTGAAACTGTACGGCGCGACCCCGCCCGTCGCGCTCAGCGCCTGGTTATAGCTCGCGCTGACTGTGCCATTGGGCAGCGTGGCGGGTGTGATGGTTATGGCCGGACAGGGATTGATGACCAGCGCATAAGCGCGTGCGCCGAAACAGCCGTTCGCGTCAGTCGCCCGCGCCGTGAAGTTGAAGGTACCGGTAGCCGCCGGCATACCCGTCAGTTCGCCAGTGTTCGCATTGAGCGACACGCCGACGGGCAATGCGCCCGCGCTGATGCTCCAGGCAATTGCGCCGCTGCCGCCCGTTTGCGTGAACTGTTGTGCGTAAGGCGCACCTATGATGCCGGTGGGCAAGGTGGCCGGATTGATGGTGAGCGCCGGGCAGCCAGCGTCTTGCGTAACGGTAAAAGTCTGCCCGGCAATCGTCAGTGTGCCCGTGCGCGCGCCGCTGGTGTTGGCGGCGGCGCTGAAGCCGGTCGTCCCGTTGCCGTTGCCACTGGCGCCGCTGGTGATCGTCAGCCAGGCGGCGTTGCTCGCCGCTGTCCAGGCGCACCCGGCGGAGAGCCCGACGCCAATGTTGCCCGTGCCGCCGCTGCTCGCGAAGTTCTGTGATGTGGGCGTCAGCGTCGCCGTGCAGTTGGGCGCTTGGGTCACAGTGAAGGCCAGCCCCGCAATGGTCAGCGTCCCCGTCCGCGCAGCGTCCGGATTGGCCGCGACGGAATAACCCACTGTGCCAGGGCCGCTGCCGCTGGCGCCGGAAGTAATCGTGAGCCAGGCGGCGTTGCTGACCGCCGTCCACGCACAGCCAGTGGCCTGCGTGACGGCGACAGTGCCCGTGCCGCCCGCCACCGCGAAACTCTGGCTCGTCGGATTGATGGCCAGCGGATTCACGGCGCTGACCAATGCCGTCGCCGTGTTGTTGCCCGCGACAGGATCGAATTGCGCCGCAGTGACCGCCGCCGTATTACTGATGGAGACGCCATTGCCGGTCGCGCAATTGATGCGCGCCGTCAGGGTGATCGTCGCCGCAGCGTTCGCCGCCAATGAGGCAAAGCTGATCGTGCGATTGTTGCCCGTGCCGCCACAGACGCCGCCGCCCGTCGCCACACAAGCGACGAAGCTTAAATTGGCCGGCAAATTGTCGGTCACGACGATCCCCGTCGCGCCGGTCGTCGCGCTGGTGTTCGTGAGCGTCAGCGTGTAAGTAAAATCGGTGTTGACCGTGATGGAACCCGCTGACGCCGTCTTACTCAACGCCAGATCGGCCAGGGGCACGGCGACGCCCGCGCCGCCGAGAATGAGTTGGCGCGTATCGGCGCCTTCCAACGCCGTCCCCAGCACCTGCAACGCGCCCAGCGTGCCCGTGAAATAGTTGTGCCACGGCACCGCGTTGGCCGTGTCGGCGTTGGTCAAGCCGGGAAACGCCGCCATGCCTGCCACTGTCAGCGTGATCGGCGTGCCGATACCACCGCCGCCCAGGTCTATGGCGGTCAAGCCAGGAAAGAGCGTGCCAAGCCAGCCCCAAGCGCCAGGCCCCCCGTCGCTCGATTCGCCCATCGCAAAGAGTGCGCCTTTGTTGGGCGTGCTGTTGATGAAGTTGGCAAGCCTGACCGCGCCTGCGTTGATGGCCGCCAGCTCCGCCGCATCCAGATCGCCGCTCGTCAAGCCAAACGTAGGCAAATACAAGATGCCCGTATTAGTCGTCGCCAGGCTGTTCAGCCAGTTCGTGACGTTGGCCGCGCCGTCAATATGTTGAATCGTCCAGCCGTTGGCGGGCAGCGAAGAGAGCGTAAAGGCCGAATCAAACGCGCTGCGCGCCTGTGAGGGGCCAGTGGTGCCGAGATCCACCACGACTTTGACGGTTCCGGCGGAGACCTGCGTAGCCAGATTCTCCAACGCTTTTTGCATATACAGCCAGCCGTCGTCGTTCACATTGCCCACCACGCTGCCATGGTCGTTGGCGTCGGTGCCATCAATGATCACCGCGCCGGTGGCGGGGCCGGCCTGATTGACCGTGACGGTTTGGCCCGCGACGGTGAGCGTGCCGGTGCGGGCCGCGCCCCCATTCGCCGCCGCCGTATAGGCGACCGTGCCATTCCCTGTGCCCGTCGCGCCGGCATTGATCGTGAGCCACGGTGTCGCCGTCGTCGCCGTCCAAGGACAGCCCGGCGAAGTCATGACGCTGACTGTACCCATGCTGCTCAGTGCCGGGAACGCTTGATTGGTCGGGTTGATAACGTAGCCGCACCCGACGATCAGTGTGTAATTGCGCGTGCCGCTAAAACCGTTCGCGTCGGTGGCGGTCACCGTGAACATGAACGTGCCCCCGCTGGTTGGCGTTCCGGCGAGCACGCCTGCCCCTGAGAGCGTCATTCCTGCGGGCAAGCTACCCGCCGTGACGCTGAAGCCATACGGCGCTGTCCCATTGCTGGCCGTCAACGTTTGGTTATAGCCCACACCGACCGCGCCGTTGGGCAAGGTCGCGGGCGTAATGACGATTTGGTCGTCGTTGAGAATCGTGCCCAACCCCTGCGCGTCGGTGACAGTCGCGCCCGCGACGCCGCTGAGGTTGACGAAAAACGTTTCGTTGGCTTCGGCGGTGGTATCGCCGTTGACGATGACGGCGATGGTGCGGCTCGTTTGCCCGGCCAGAAAGAAGAAGGAATTGCCGGGCGGAATGGCGCTGTAATCGCCTGGCGCGATGGCCGTCCCGTTGGCTGTCGCGTAATTGACTGTCACCCCAGTGCCCGGCGCGGGCACTGAAAGCGTGAGGGTGAACGTAAAGCTCGTCGTCCCCGCGTTCCCTTCATTCAGGCTGACATCGTTGATGGCGACCGTTGGCGTGACGACCTGGCGGCAAGCCGAAAACTCCGACGTGTCGTTGGTCGCCACGTCCGTCGCCGTGGCCGTCACGAACTGCGTGTTCGTCAGCGCGGTTGGGAACGAAAGGTTGATCAGGCCCAATCCGCTGACGCCGGTGGTAATCGTCGTTTCGCCCAGGAACGTCTGCCCTTCGCCGTTGCCGGACGCATCGCAGGCGCTGTTGACGAAAAATTGAATCCTGTATGACTTGTTCGCCTGGCTTTGCAGCGTGCCCAGCAGCGCCGTCGTCGGCGTGCCGTTGTTGTAGCTGACAGCGTCGGTCAGCACAGGGAAGTTTTGCAGGTTGTTCGGGCCGGTGTCGCTATCGTCCCCGTCATTGGGCGTGACGCCATCTTGTAAAAGGGCGATTCCGAGACCGGTATTGGAATGAATCGAGTTGCCCAAAATGGCATTGCCCGTGTGATTGCCCGATTCGATCAAAACACCGTTGGAGCTGTTAAAGGCTATCAGATTGCCTGCGCCCGCCGCTGTTCCGCCGATGGCGTTATTGTTGAGGGCCGCATTGCCAATGATCCAAATGCCGCTGAAAGAATTGCCCAGCCCGCTTGTCCCGGCGGCGTTCGTGCCGATGTAATTGCCCTGGATCGTGTTTGACGATGCGCCGTCGGTGATGCGAATGCCTTCGTTGTTATTGCCTGAAATGACATTGCGCGCGCCTGCGGTTGTGCCGCCAATTGTGTTGTTGTTTGTGTGGGAGAGGTAGATGCCCTGATAGCAATTTCCCAAATCGGCATTGCCCGTTATGTCCGTGCCGATGTAGTTGCCTTGCACGAGCGTGCCGGATGAGTTGAACCGAATGTACAGCCCGTTGGCGTTGCCGGAGATGACATTCCGCTGCGCTGCGGTCGTGCCGCCGATGCGGTTGTTGAGCGGCGTGGGGCCGTTGACTCCGAGGCCCGTTACTTCAATGCCGACTCCATTCGCGGCAGCTGACGTGCCTGCGGCATCAGTGCCAACGAAACAGCCCTCGACCACGTTGTTGGCGCTGGCAAGAGTGATGCCGTGGCTAAAGCGATTCACCACCAAATTACGAATGGTGCTATTGCCTCCCAAGACAACCAACCCGGAAATTCCCTGAAAATCGGGACAAGCCACCGTTAATGGCCCACTGAGCACGGCGCGCGGGAAGCTTCCGTTCCCGGTCGCGCCGTCAATGATGATCGGCTCGGTGATGTCGGGCAGTTGAGTCGCGATCACGAAAGGCGAGCTGCCTGTAAGCGAAATGTTGTCTACTCCGGGCGAACCCGCCGGACAGCCGCCAAACGCCGCATTAGTATTGGCCGCGATGATTGCTTCGCGCAGGCTGCACGCGCCGGGGTTCGTGCCGTTCTCGTCGGCCACGGTGTTGACCAGGAACTGTTGCGGTGGCGCGGTGATGGTCAGCGTGTAGCCGCGCGCGCCCGAACAGCCAGCGGCATCCACCGCCAGCACCATGAAGTTGAAAATACCGCCGCCGGTTGGCGTGCCTGAGATCACGCCTCCGGTTGACAGTGTCATGCCGCTGGGCAACACGCCGCCGATCAAGGAAAACGTGTACGGCCCCGTCCCACCGCTCGCCGTCAGTGCTTGGCTGTAGGCGTTGCCCACTGCCCCGTTTGCCAGCGTCGTGGGCGCAATATCAATCTTGGCCGTCGGCCAGTTGTCGAAGACGCAGACCGAGCCTTGATTGGGCAGACTGACATCGTCAAAGGGCGCACCGGCGACCACTGTGTCACCGCTGACGCCGACTGCCGTGCCAAAGGCGTCTTCGAGG
>JANOWX010000985.1:0-1603 GCA_031418175.1 Acidobacteriota bacterium
GTCAATGCCGAGCAGGTGCAAAATCGTGGCTTGTAAATCGTATACGTCCACCGGGTCGCTGACGATGTTATAGCTGTAATCATCGGTCTCGCCGAGGCTGAAGCCCTTCTTGACGCCGCCGCCCGCGATCCACATCGCAAAGTTGCGCCCGTGATGATCGCGCCCGTAATTCGTGTCCATCAGCTTGCCCTGACAATACACCGTGCGCCCGAATTCCCCGCCCCACACGACCAACGTATCGTCCAGCAACCCGCGCTGCTTCAAATCTTGTACCAGCGCCGCTGTCGGTTGATCCGTGCCGCGACATTGCAACGCCAAATCGCGGGGCAAATCGCCGTGCTGATCCCAGCCGCGATGATAGAGTTGAATGAAGCGGACGCCGCGTTCGGCCAGGCGACGCGCCAGCAAACAATTTGCCGCATATGTGCCGGGCTTGCGCACTTCGGGGCCGTACAGTTCCAGCGTCTTTTCGGACTCCTGCGACAAATCCATCAAATCGGGAACGCTGGTTTGCATGCGGAACGCCATCTCGTATTGCGCGATACGCGTTTCGATTTCGGGATCGCCGTAGGCTTCGGATTTCATCTTGTTGAGCTTGCCGACCGCATCCAGCATTTGCCGCCGCGTGGTTTGGTTCACGCCGGGCGGATTGTTGAGATACAACACAGGCGTCGAGCCGCCACGCAACCGCACACCTTGATAATTCGAGGGCAAAAAGCCGCTCGACCACAGCCGCGAAAACAGCGGCTGATCCGTATTGATCGCGTGCGCCGTCGAAAGCAGCACGATGTAACTCGGCAAATTCTGATTCTCACTGCCCAAACCATAGCTCACCCACGCGCCCATTGCCGGGCGACCGGGTTGTTGGAATCCGGTTTGAATAAACGTGATCGCGGGATCGTGATTGATCGCATCCGTGTGCATCGTTTTGATGACGGTCAGGTCGTCAATCACTTTGGCGGTGTGCGGCAACAACTCGCTAACCCACGTGCCGCTTTGTCCGTGCTGCGCAAACTTGAAGATGGATTTGACGCAGGGAAACGAACTCTGCCCCGAAGTCATCCCAGTAATACGTTGGCCTTGTCGCACGGAATCAGGCAATTCGGTGCCGTGCAATTTTTCCAGTTGCGGCTTGTAATCAAACGTATCGAGTTGCGACGGCCCGCCGGATTGATGCAGGTAAATCACGCGCTTCACCTTCGGCGCAAAATGCGGCAAGCCCGTCATTCCACCCGTTTTCGCTTCGCGCGGCGCATCTTGTGCGGCATAGCCATCCAGCTTGAGCATTGATGACAAGGCCGCGACGCCAATGCCCTTGGCTCCGAGACCGAAGAGTTGGCGGCGCGTGAGAAGTGCGTTGAGTTCGTGTTGTAGGTTCATAAGCGATCAATTGATAGGCATGTTGAATTGCAGCATCAACAGAATAGACCACGGATGGGGCGGATGGGGCGGATCAGCGCGGATCAAGTTCAGAAAAATCTGCGCCCACCCGCTGCATCCGCGTCATCCGTGGTCTATTACTCTGTTTAGGGCAATGGCATTGAATTAAGCCTGTTCACGTAGTAGCAAATTTATTTGCTGCTTTGCGCAGGCCAAGCTTGAG
>JANOWX010000986.1:0-4809 GCA_031418175.1 Acidobacteriota bacterium
ACGGGCAGCAAATTTGATAGATGGCAACACTTAAAAACCGCTCTGTAACGTGTGGCCTGTCAAGGCTTTACGAAGCCGTCGGAATTTCTGATTACCCTCACCATGAGTGTTTAAAGCGGCAATGTTTTGCGTGGAGGGAAAGGAGGGAGGGGCCTGTTCTATTAATTCGGGCGAGACAAGAACAGGCCCCATTTTGGGGGGTTCAAAGGAGGAGTTTTGCATGTTCCCTGCCTAAGGGTCGTGGGCAGACGGGAGACACGCGAGCGGCAAACCTTGTGTGCGCTGTGCTGACGGGCAGCAACAGTGCAATGTCATTGGGCGAAGCTGTGTGACGTTCGTGTGTGAGAGCGCTTCGCCTAAGGCCACCCTTGGGTGGCGTTAAAGTTGTTCAGAGCGCGCTGTCCGCTGCCCACGATCAGCAGACAACGCGCCCCGCGCTCACGAACCCAGAGGGCCCGGGCACGAACCAGATACTGCATCGAAGTGCCGCGACGATGACAAATATCCGGCTGAAGGTTTATCGCACGAACAACTTCACGCTGTCGGCCAAGCTCGCCAGAACAGCGATGCCCCGGGCGTTCTGACAAACTGACCCCGGCCACGATTAGTTCTTCGCGCGATAACTCATCAAACGGGTTGTAGACATGTAGTCTCAAAGATCGTTCTCCTATGGCAGCGTTTGCACGCTAGTTATGAAAGCCCGCTGGCGCACCAGTACCACGGAGTGTTACGAACCGATTGGTTTCGTTCTTTTTGAGCGGGTCGTGTGCGGGGTCTCGTGCGACCTTAAGCCAGCACCGGGCGGCACTGGTGGCGGGGCGCGCCTGCGCGCGCAGTCAATCTTGCTAGGAGCCATTTACGCCAATCCGAACACCCGACCTGCTCCTGAATCTTTACTCTTGCAACCTAGTTCAACGCATTCCTGTGGCCAGGGCCAACCGGCATTTCATCAGCAACGCGTTGTCGTAAGAAGTTGTTGTTTCTTCGTTGTTGCGCCTATGAGTGGGGGAGTAGATGAAACGTTACACATTGTCTCAGCGTTTCGCTGGGATAATTTTGGCACTCAAAGCCGAGGCCGAAAACGCTTGAAAGGCCCTGTCAGACGGTGTCAGACGAAGGCTGACAGCGGTGTAATCAGCGGCTCAAGCGCGCAATCGAGGCGCGGATCGCAGGCGCCTTTGGCGCATTGGGTTGTAGCGTGAGGAAGGTTTCAAGTTCACGAATCGCGGCTTGCTTTTCGCCACGCGCTTCGTAAACCTCGGCCAGATTCAAATGCGCCGCGAAGAGTTTGTGGCCGCTCTGGCTGAGCGCCTGTTGCAACTGCTGCTCGGCTTGGTCGAAAAATTTGCGGCGCAACTGCGGCGTCTTTTCGGCCAGCCCCAACTCCAGCAGGGTGATGCCGTGGGCTTGATAGCTCTGGTAATGTTGCGGGTCGCGTTGCAGGGCTTCGCGGAAGGCAAATTCGGCGACGCTGAATTTCTGCTGGCTCGCCATGATCACGCCAAACAGGCGGTAAACGCGGGCGTCGCCGTCATACACCTTGCGCGCGCGTTCGAGCGTGGCCAGCGCCGTCTCAGCGTCTTTCAATTTGTGCGATTCATTGGCGAGAGCGAACAGTGCGTCGAAATAATCGGGGAAGGCGTTCAGCGCGCTTCTTTCAATTTGGCGAGGCCCTCGGCGGGTTTGGCGGCTTTGAATTTGACCTGCGCCTCGCTGAAAAAGAGGCGCGCCGCAAAGGGGACAGTTTGTGCGAACGGCGCTTTTGTTGCGGCGGGCGCTGGCGGCGGCTCCATTAGCCTGACTTCGATTAAGGCGGGAACTGCCACGCCATCCGCTTTGGACGGTGTGGCCGCAGGGAGCGTGACCGATTCGGCCGCGCGTTGATAGCCCAGATAATTGACGATGACTTGATACTCGGCCGGCGCCAAATTATTGAAGCTGAAATCCCCGTCACGGGTTGTGACAGTCTGGGCGGCGCGCGCACCGCTCTGCCATAACTCCACCAGCACGCCCGCGATTGTCTCGCCGGAAGGCAAACGCACCTTACCGCGCAATTGCCCACCCAATTGCCCACCCAATTGATGGCTCTGCGCCAAGCCTGGCATTACGCTGAGCCCGAGCCAGCCCAGCAAAAAGAACACGCATTTGAGTGAAGGCCTGGAATTCATTTCGAGCTGCGGAACATTGAGACAGGTCAGACAGGATCAGACAGGATTGGTTAGCGTAACGCGCGTTGAGCGCGTTCGACCGGCTCTGTTTAGCTTGAATCGAGTCTTGTTCTTCCTTGTCTGGCTTTGACCTCAGTCGTGGGGTGTCAGTTTGGTTGCCACGTTGTGATGATTCAGGAAAGGCGTTCAGGCTCGCTCGTTTGTTACACCTGCCAGCAAGCCCTTTGTGTTGTCGTGACCGCGTATCGTATGACTTACGCCTTAACGCGGCGGCATTATAATCAAAACCCAAAGGCTGACAAATCGCGCTGGCAGCGCCGCTTGGCGCTGCGCCGCCGTGGTTCGCAAACACGCAGGCTTGCCAGCCCTCTGCCAATCGGTCTAAATTGACGGCGGCATTTGCCCCCAAGATGATGATGTTCAAACCGCGTTGGCGCTTCACTCTGAACTTTTGAACTTATTTGAACTGAGAAGAATACGATCTGATGACACAGGCCCTGCCACGCGCCTCACATAGTTGGCAAACTCCGGCGCTCTTTATTGAATTTTGTGTTCACGCGCCTGCCCGCATTCTCCCTGGCGTGTTGAAGCAACCGGCGCAAACGTTTTCGTTGGCGTTTGCCGCCGCTTTCCGTTCAGCGAGAAGCTCGCGCGTTCGTCCCTACAGCCCGGCTTCCCCCTGACAATTCCATCTATCGCATGAGTTGGCGCATGAACTGGGATCCGAGTGTTCGCACCAGGCATTTCACCGTGATTACCGCACTGTTATTAGTGGCGGTGGTGGCTTGGCTGTGCTTTAACCTGACGCGGCAACTCAACACCCAACTCGGCGCTAAACACCGCGCCCTCGAAACGCTGGCCGATCAGGTCACGCTGATTGCGCAACAGGCCATCCTGAGCCGTCCGCAAGAAACGCCCCAGGCCGCTGTCGGCCAGGATCAAGCGCTGACCGCCCTGGTCAAGGCCACCATCGGCGAGCGCAAGGATTTCGCCTACTGCGCGATCATTGCCGAAGACGGCACGATCATCGCCCAGTCCGACCCCAAGGATTTGCGCCGCCAAACCGACCGGCTCTATCCTTTTGAATCTTTCGAGGCAGCGCGCTGGGTCAAGCAATTGGCCGTCGTGTTGCGCCGCAACGACATTTATGAACTGAACCTGCCGATCAGCCTGAGCAATAAACCTTTCGTCAATATCCTGGTGGGCGTGCCATCCGCCTCATTGCGCGCCGAATTGCTGCCCTCGCTCAAGCTGGGCTTCGTGTTGGCAATGATCATACTCGGCGGCGGGATGCTGTTTGCGGCGCTGCTCTCTGGCTACGTGCTGCGCCCCTTGCGCGAGATCGTTGCCAGCATCGAGAACCTCGAAGAAGAAAGCCTCTCGCACGCCGCCCTGGCCGCCAGCGCCAATCCCGCGACCAATGGCGAATTGCCCGCCGCGCCCGTCAGCCAGCCACACGATATGCAAAACATCGCGCAACGTTTGCGCGAACTGGGCCGCCGCTTCGCCGGCAGCCGCAACGAAATCGAAACCATCCGCGACCAGTTGCAACAAGTCGTGGGCAACCTGACCGAACGCGTCTTGCTGCTAGACCGCGATCAGCGCGTCATCCTGGCCAGCCCTGAAGCTGAAAAGTTGCTCGGCAACGGCAACTTCACCCTGCGCGGCAAACGGCTGCCCGACGCCCTGACGCGCACACATCCGCTCTCGGTCATCACCGAACGCGCCTTCACTGGCCGCCAATCCTTGCAGGAGATGGCAACCCTCGCGGCGAATGGCACAGGGCATCCGCAAACGATCCTCGCTTCGCTGCAACTCTTTCAGGATCGGGGCCAACCGGCGGGCGCATTGTTGACGCTGCGCGATTTCGAGACGATCCAACGGCTCGAAACGCAACTTGATTTCGCCAGCAAGGTCGCCGCGCTCAACCGCATCACCGCCGGCGTCGCGCACGAAGTCAAAAACCCGCTGCATTCGATGGTGATCCACCTGGAATTGCTCTCGGCCAAACTGGACGCGGGCCTGGACGCCAAACAACACCTCGACATCCTGACTTCTGAAGTCAACCGCCTGAAGCGCGTCGTGCAAACCTTCCTCGATTTCACGCGCCCGGTCGAAGTGAAGCTCAAAGAACTGGACGCCAACACCCTCGTGCGCGAAGTCATCCTGCTGGCCGCCGACGCGCGCGAACAAGGCGTGAACCTGGTCGAGCAATACGGCAAAAGCCCGCTCACAATCAAAGCCGATTCCGACCTGCTCAAACAATCGCTGCTCAACATCATCGTCAACGGCTGCCAGGCCATGTTAGAGAAAGGCGATGGCGGCAAACTGACCATCGAAACGGGCCGCACCAAAGAAGACGAGCAAGAGATGATCTTCATCTCGATCCGCGACACCGGGCCGGGCATTCCCGCCGAAGTGCGCGAAAAGATTTTCAACCTCTATTTCACCACCAAACCTCAAGGCAGCGGCATCGGCCTCGCGCAGGCCTTCCGCGCCGTGCAATTGCACAACGGCAAGATTCAACTCGACACCGAATTGAGCAAGGGCACCTGCTTTCGGATTCTGCTGCCAAAGGCATAGTAGACGGTAGTCAGTAGTCGGTAGCTGATTGTGTCGCGGCATCTGCCTACCGACTACC